>JAPLKX010000497.1 GCA_026387845.1 Candidatus Hydrogenedentota bacterium
CAGCAACAAAACAATCGCGTATCGAAACAAACATCCAGGCTTCTCCTTAATAAGCATACCTCTTTCAAAAAAGTTTAAACTCCGCCAAGGGAAGATTCAAGACTGGACGCCGGAGACTGGAGGCTGGAAGAAAACCATGAAGAACGTCTAGCTCAGCAGGCCCTGGATGATGATATCCACCGCCTCGTCTTCGCTGAGCCCGCGCGACTGCAGCGTTTGCAGTTGTTTTGAATCGACGCTGCCAATGGCCGCCTCGTGGGTGACGTGCGCCAGCGGATGGTTCACCTCGACCACCGGCACCGCCTTCGCTACAGCACGGCCCTGCACGATTTCCTTGCAGTCCACGTGCCCCCGCGCATATGGGGCAGACGCCCGCAGCGTGTTGAACACTTCGGCCCGGGCATCGTCGCGCAACGCGATATACGATTTCAGTACCGCGCGCGCATATTCGCCCTCGAGCAGCGCCGTCTCATGAATTTTTATCGAGTCATTCCCGCTGCCGCTGATCCGGGCGACCATCTCCACCACCCCGCGCGCAAGGCACGTGGTTTCATAATCGATATCAATCCGGCCTACGCGCCCTTTGATCAATTCGAACTCCGTACGAAACCGGCCGTCTTCCTCGACCCTCACCTTCGCCTTGGGCAGCACCAACACCCCGCCGTGAGGCCCGTGCATGTGCCGCTCAAAATACGAGTACGTCGCCCCCGGACCCACCCAGATCTCCGCGTCCATCCGGTGGACAACATCGACCGCGTTCGGAAATGTGCAGTGGGCAATCACCGACGCATGGCTTCCCGCTTGCGCCCGGATATCCAGCACGATGTTCTGCACCCCGGTCTCCGGCATCATCCCAAAACAGACATGGACCGGCTTGGCGATTTTCGCCCCTTCCCGGAAGTTGATTCGAGCCCGGATCCCCTCCGGCTGTTCCTCAACGTCCACCTCGAGCCCGGGCACCAGATGCGCGCCCAACACCTGGTTGTGATGCACCTCGAGCCGAGCCACGTCGTCGTCCGTCGGGTGCCCGCCAATCGACGCCAGCAGTTTCTCCAGCAGTTCGGCCTTGCTCACAGGAACTCCTCCGCCGCCGCCGGGACATTCGTGTGATCGCACGGCAGGCACTTGTTTTCAAAATATCCCGCGATTTTGCCCACCTCGCCTTTGTCGATCACCTTGCCGCAGCACATCAAAAAGGCGTGCTCCGACTGGCGCAGCACCGCCAGGCTGTGCGTGATTTGAATCACCGTGGCCCCGTTAGATTTCAGCGTCCGGTTGGCCTCGAAGATCTTCTCCAGCGCCTCCACATCGATTCCCGAGTCCGGCTCGTCCATCAACACCAGCTTCGGTTCCATCGCCAGGATCGACGCCAGTTCAATCCGTTTGCGCTCCCCCCCGCTCAGCGTCTTGTCGACGGCCCGAGTAAGGTATTTCGCGGGCTCGAGCCCAACCTGATCCAGGGCGGCCTCGATTCGGGCGTTGCTCTTGTCCCTGGCGCCGGCGCGGATAAACTGGCGCACCGTCAGCCCCTCAAACCGCGCCGGTTCCTGCCAGGCCATCGTGATCCCCAGCCGCGCTCGTTGGTCCACCGACAGCCCCGTGATGGACGCACCCTCGAACAGGATATCGCCCTCGATCTTCCTGAACCCTGCCAGGCCGATGATAGTGCTGGCCAGCGTGGATTTGCCCGCCCCGTTCGGCCCGATCAGCGCATGAATCCGGTTTGGCCAGATATCCAGCGTGATCCCGTTAAGGATCCGCCGCCCCCCAAGTTCCAACGTCAGATTCCGAAGTTCCAGAATTCCCATTTGGCTTTCCTAATCCGCTCGCTCCACCTCGACCGCCCGGCCCGTCCGAGCCGACTTGTACAGCGCGTCGAGGGTGCGGATGACGTTCAGCACCTCCTCGCGTTTGACCAGCAGTTCCTCCTTGCCGCGGATGACGT
>JAPLKX010000783.1 GCA_026387845.1 Candidatus Hydrogenedentota bacterium
CCTGCTGTGCAGCTACACCAACGGGTTCTACCTCTATTTTCCGACGATTCCGGACGCGGCCGCGGGCGGGTACGGCGGGCTCGAAGCAACCCTGGTCGGGCTTGGCGCCGCCGATAAACTGCTCGCCGAAGGCCAAGCCGAAATCGGGCGGCTCGCCGGCAAATTTCACGCCCTCTGCACCGAAGAAGATTTCACCGAATACGAAGACGAAAAAGAGGCCGAAGCCTGACCTGGTTGTTTTGTTGGGACGCCCACCGTCATTTGTGGGGGGTGTCCCACTTTTTCCACTTTTCAGATTCGAGGTACCCAAATAAAAAGGGGACACCCCCCACAAATGCCGACACAAATGCCGGGGGGCGTCCCAACGGCATGCAAACGAGCGGCAGTTTGCAGCCTTGGCCAAATTCTGATAAGTTATTTGCTTACGCAACTTGAATCGAAACGTGGAGTAGAGACTATGAAAAAGCCCATCCTTATATTCGTTGCCCTGTTGGCTCTTGCCGTAATGGCAGTGGCTCCGGCAATCCACGCCGCCGCCACCGCCGCGCCGGCCGTTGCGCCATGCGCCGCCAATGCGTGCCCCGCAGGCTGTTGCGCCAACTGCCCGAACGCCGCCAATTGCGCCAAAGCCTGCACGTGCGCCAACTGCCCAAAGAAAGCGGAGTGCGCCAAAGCCGCAGGCGCGTCGTCGGAAGCCGAAGCCAAGGAATGCCCCAAAGCGGCCGGCACTTGCCCGAAAGCTGCGGCCACTTGCCCCAAAGCAGCCGCCGCGTCATCTGAGGGCGAAGCCAAAGAGTGCCCCAAAGCGGCCGGCACTTGCCCGAAAGCTGCGGCCACTTGCCCCAAAGCAGCCGCTGCGTCATCCGAAGGGGAAGCCAAGGAATGCCACAAAGCCGCGGGCGCCTGTCCTAAGTCAGCGGCAAAGTAACTCGCGACAAACCCCATTTTTCAGGCGTGGATACAAAATCCGCGCCTGTAGTTTTTTGGGGTATTTTATTGTGGTGCGGGCGTCCCGGCTATCCGATCTCTTCGATTTGCCTTTGTTCAAGCGCGCGGATGCGGTCGCGGTACTGTGCGGCCTTTTCGAACTCCATCTTTGATGCGGCCTCGCGCATTTGTTTTCTGAGCCGCATGAGGGTCTTTTCGAGTTCGAACTTCGGGATATACAAGTCCTGGTCTTCGGCGGCCAGCGGTATGGTGACATAATCGCGCTCGTAAATGGATTCGAGCAGGTTGGCGATCTCTTTCTGCACGGACCTCGGGGTGATCCGGTGTTTCTTGTTGTACTCGACTTGCTTCTCGCGCCTTCGGGACGTCTCGGTCAACGCGCGTTCCATTGATCCGGTCATGCGGTCCGCGTACATCAGGACGCGGCCCGTAATATTCCGGGCGGCGCGCCCGCACGTCTGGATGAGGCTGGTCTCGGATCGCAGATAGCCCTCTTTGTCGGCATCGAGTATGGCCACGAGCGCGACTTCCGGTATGTCCAACCCTTCCCGGAGCAGGTTGATGCCTATGAGCACGTCGTAGTCGCCTTTCCGCAACGCGCGCACCAGTTCGATCCGTTCGAGCGTCTGGACGTCGGCGTGCATGTACCGCACGCGTATCCCGAGGTCGCTGTAATATTCGGTCAAGTCTTCCGCCATTCGCTTGGTGAGCGTGGTAACGAGCACGCGTTCACCCCGGCCGGCGCACTTCCGGATCTCGTCCAGCAGGTCGTCGACCTGGTTGGCGGCGGGCCGGACCTCGACCTGCGGGTCCACCAGCCCCGTCGGCCGGACTACCTGCTCGACGATCAACCCGCCGCTCTTCCTCAATTCGTACTCGGCGGGGGTCGCGCTGACATAGACCGCCTGGTAAACGCGCTGCTCGAACTCCTCGAACGTCAGGGGCCGGTTGTCCCGCGCCGACGGCAGCCGAAACCCGTACTCGACCAGCTTGTCCTTCCGCGACCGGTCGCCGCGGAACATGGCGCCGATCTGGGGCACGCTCATGTGGCTTTCGTCGATCACGATCAACTTGTCTTCGGGGAAATAGTCCAGCAGGGTGAACGGCGGTTCGCCCGGCGCCCGGCCGTCGAGGTGCCTCGAGTAGTTCTCGATCCCGCTGCAATATCCCAGTTCGCGCATCATCTCGATGTCGAACCGGGTCCGCTGTTCGAGGCGCTGTTCCTCGAGCAGTTTTTTCTGCGCCCGCAACTCGGCGAGCCGCTCCTCGAGTTCGATCTCGATATTGCCGATGGCCCGCTCGATATTGCCGGCGGTCGTTGCGTAATGCGATCCGGGATATATAGCAATGCGCCGGAGCCGGCGGTTGGTGATGCCGCGCAACGGGTCGATCTCCGTGATCGACTCGACCTCGTCGCCAAAATACTCGATCCGGATTGCCAGGTCGCCTTCGTATGCCGGGAAAACATCGACGATATCCCCGCGCACCCGGAACGTGCCGCGGTGGAAATCCACGTCGTTCCGCGTGTACTGCATCACGACGAGCTCCTGGATCAGCCGGTCGCGCGACATCTGCATCGAGCCTTCCTCGAGTTCGACGTGCAACTGCCGGTACACGTCCGGCGACCCGATGCCGTAGATGCACGACACGCTGGCGACGATCAGGCAGTCGCGCCGCGTGAGCAGGGCGCGCGTCGCGGAATGGCGCATTTTGTCGATCTCGTCGTTGATCGACGCGTCCTTCTCGATATACGTGTCCGTGGATGGGATATAGGCTTCGGGCTGGTAATAGTCGTAGTAGCTTACGAAATACTCGATGGCGTTATTGGGAAACAGCGACTTGAATTCGCCATAAAGTTGTGCGGCCAGGATCTTGTTGTGGGCCATAACGAGCGTGGGCCGGTTGATTTTCTCGACGACGTTGGCGATGGTGAACGTCTTGCCTGACCCGGTCACGCCCAGCAACACCTGGTGCTGGAGTCCTTCCCCGAGCCCGCCCACCAGATCCTCGATGGCTTCGGGTTGATCGCCCGCGGGTTTGAACGGGCTGGCCAGTTGGAATTTTCCCGGCAGCGGCGGCGAACTAATGTGCATCAGGCATTTCCCGCACGAACACGGTCGAGATGTCCCGCACGCCCGCGACGGTCCGTATCGTCCGCGACACCTGATCGATGCTGGTTTTGTCGGTCGTGTTGAAGACGAACTCGAACGAGCTTTGTCCGTTTTCGCCGGGCTGGTACTGCGCGCGCACGATGTCCACGATCAGCGGCCGGATGGATTCGGTCAGATCCGCCAGGATGTTGGGCCGCGAACTCGTCGCCACCTTGATGCCGATCTGGAAACCGCCTTCGCCGTCCCAGGACGCCTTGATGATTCTGCGCGCGTCGCGGCTGATTGCGGTGAAATGGCGGCAATCGTCGCAGTGGATGGTGATGCCGGTGTTTTTCCGGATGTAGCCGATCAGCGAGTGGCCGGGCATCGGGTTGCAGCATTTGGCAAACTGGACCGCCATGTGTTTCTGCCCCTGCACCCGGATCAGCTTGTTCCGGGTCGCGTCGTCCACGACGCGTACAGGCGATTTCAACGCCGGGGGCGGAGGCGGTTTGGGCCCGGCCGGCTTGACCTTTTCCGCCTTGTCCTGTTCGGCGGGCTCGAGTTGGCCCAACTCGCGCAGCCGCTGCCGGATCTTTGTCCTTGCCCGTGACGACACGACGATCTCGAGCCACCCGATGTGCGGTGTCTGGTTTTTTGACGTGAGGATCTCGACGCGGTCGCCCGTCTGCAGGTTATAACTCAGCGGTACCAGCCGGCCGTTGACGCGCGAGCCGATGCAATGGTTGCCCACGTCGGAGTGGATGGCATAGGCGAAATCCAGGGGTGTCGCGCCCGCCGGCAGTTCCTTGACCTCGCCTTTGGGCGTGAACACAAAAATCTCGGTCATCTGGACGTCGCGCATCACGCCGTCGATGAACTCGTCCGCCGAATGCGTGTCTTGCAGCGACTCGTACATCTGCCGCAGCCATTTCAGCCGCTCCTCGAGCGACCGGTCCGTGCGCTGCTGCTCGCCTTCCTTGTACACCCAGTGCGCGGCAATGCCTACCTGCGCCGTCTCATCCATGTGGTTCGTTCGGATCTGGATCTCGAGCGGCCGCCCGTTCTCACATATCACCGTCGTGTGGATGGACTGGTAGCCGTTCGCTTTTGGAATCGGGATGTAATCCTTGAACCGGTTCGGGAACGGTTTCCAAAGCTGGTGGACGATCCCGAGCGCCTTGTAGCAATCGGCGTCCGACCGCGTGATGATGCGCACCGCCTGGACGTCCATCACCTCATCGAAATCTTTCCCCTGCAGCATCATCTTTCTGTAGATGCTGTAGAGGTGCTTGGGACGCCCGATCACGTCCGCCACAATCCCCTCTTCCTTAATTCGCTTGTCGAGTACCGCCAAAATCCCGCCCAGCCACGCTTCGCGCTCGCGCCGCTTCATCGAAACCCGTGCCGCGATCGATTTGTACTCGACCGGGTTCAGCCGGTGGAACGCGTGATCCTCGAGCTCCCATTTCCACCGCGCGATGCCCAGCCGGTGCGCCAGCGGCGCGTAAATATCCAGGGTTTCCTGCGAGATACGCTCGATCTTTTTCGGCGGCAGGTATTCGATTGTTCTCATGTTGTGCAGCCGGTCGGCCAGCTTGATGAGAATCACGCGCACGTCCTGCACTGTCGCAACCAACATCTTGCGCAGGCTTGCCGCCTGTTTCTCGGCGCGCGTCTGACCCGCCGACGCCATGTACAGCGAACCGATCTTCGTCACCCCGTCTACCAGCGACGTGATCTCCGGCCCGAACGTCAGATCGAGTTCCGCCCGCGTCACCAGCGTGTCCTCGAGCACGTCATGGAGCAGCCCCGCCGCAATCGTCGTCATATCCAGTTTCAGTCCCGCCAGGATCCGGGCCACGGCCAGGCTGTGCGCTATGTAAGGCTCCCCCGAAAGGCGTTTTTGGCCGCGGTGCGCCAAGTCCGCGACGCGGTACGCATCACGGACCAACTCCAAGTCGGCCGCGGGATTATTCTTCCGCAGCAGCTTGAGAAGTCTGGCAAACTCGGTTCTCATCCTACCCTTGGGGCGCCTCGCCCGCTAACTGTGGTTCTTTCACGGAAAACAGCCGCTAATACTGTGTATTTTACCATTTTCTCCACCCAGCAGGTTAAAGAGGGGGCGGTGAACTGGTGAAAAAGCGGAGTTGTTGCCGAAGGCCGCGAAAAGCGGGGACAGTTTTTCATGAGGCGTTGCTTGCCG
>JAPLKX010000024.1 GCA_026387845.1 Candidatus Hydrogenedentota bacterium
GGTTGGGTTCGAAGACGTCTGCTTTGTCCACGTGACGCTGGTTCCTTACATCGAGGCGGCGGGCGAACTCAAGACCAAACCGACCCAGCACAGCGTCCGGGCGTTGCGCGATATCGGCATACAGCCCAACGTGATCGTCTGCAGGACCGGCACCAGCAAGCTCGGGCCCGATCAGCGCAGAAAAGTCGCCATGTTCTGCGACGTCACCGACGACGCCATCATCAGCGCCGAAGACATTAAGCCGCTCTACGCGATCCCGCTCAATTTCCAGCGCCAGAGCCTCGATGCCACGGTCCTGCGCCTGCTGCATATAGAAGCCAAGGAAGGCGACCTCGTCGAGTGGACGGCCATGGTCAACAAGCTCGTCCATCCGGCCAAAGAAGTGCGGATAGCGGCTGTAGGCAAATACATATCGCACCACGACGCCTATAAGAGCATCAACGAAGCGTTCACGCACGCGGGCGTGGCCAACGACTGCCGGGTCAATCTCGAATGGGTGGATTCGGAACAGTTCGAGAACGAGAGCGACCCGGCGGAGGTCTTGGCGCCGTACGACGGCATCCTGATCGGGCCGGGGTTTGGCTCCCGCGGCATTGAAGGCAAAATCAAAGCCGTGAAATTCGCCCGCGAACAGAAAAAGCCGTATTTTGGCATCTGCCTGGGGATGCAGATTGCCGTGATTGAAATGGCGCGATCGTGTCTGGGCGCCGCCGAAGCCAATTCGACGGAGTTCAACACGGAAACGCCCGACCCTGTGATCTCGCTGCTGAGCGAGCAGCGTGGCGTCAAGGAGATGGGGGGCACCATGCGCCTTGGGGCGTACCGGTGCGAACTGAAGCCGGGAACCAAAGCCCACACCGCCTACCAGTCCAACGTCATCTATGAGCGCCACCGTCACCGCTACGAGTTCAACAACGCCTACCGCGACCGGCTCGAAAACGAGGCGGGGCTCGTGGTCAGCGGGGTGCATCCCCGGGGCGATCACGAACTCGTTGAAATTATTGAACTCCGCAACCACCCGTGGTTCTGCGCATCCCAGTTTCACCCCGAGTTCAAGAGCACGCCGATGGCGCCCCAACCCCTGTTCAGGGAATTTGTGAGGGCGTCGCTTGATAGCCAGAAGAAAAACAGAAGAACCTGATTGTAAAGAACGCCTCCGGCGCGCGCTGTCCTACCGGGAAAAGGCCCTGCGCGAGGCCGCGGAGGCGGGGGAGGAGTCTTCGCGGTTTGCCGCCGCAAGCCACGCCAGGGAAGCTGAGAGGCTGTTGCCGGGGGTCCGCGACGAGGTAAGCCGGGAAGCAGGCCGCCTCGGCAAAAGGTTGCAGCGCGCCCTCGCCCAGCAAGAACAGTTGGTGGCACGGGTCGCTGAAGGCGCCCTGAGACCCGCAAAAGCCAACCGGCTCAACCGCAAGCTGGCGGGCCAAATCGATCAGATCCGCGGGCAGGCCGCCGAGTTCAACCGGTGCCTCCAAGCGGTGTCCTCCGAGGAACTGGGGGGGTTTTGCGAGATGGCCTTGGCAGACTACCCGCGCGCCATAAGGAAGACCCCGCCACGTATCCCCATCAAGCCTACTCCGGCGGGGTTCGCGTTGTGGATCGGGATGGTGGCATTAGCCGTGCTCGCTTCCCTCTACTACCTGGATTACTTCAAGGTCGTGCCGCCGGTAGCCCTCGAGGTGGCAAAAGGCGAGGCCAGCTCCGGCGGTATCCGCGTCATGTGCCGAAATGACAGCCAGTCGCCCATCCTGCTGTACGTCCCCTGGCATGGCCCAATTGCGGCCGAAACAGCCGGGGCCGGAGACTTGACCAGTTACGGGCTGGCGGTGTACGTCCGAGAGCGCAACTCGCGCCAGTTCAGACTGTTCCCGGTCACGGTCAGCGCATGGACTTACCAGGGCAGAACCCTGCAAGAAGGCGGACCCATTGAGGTTGCGCCTCGCCTCTAC
>JAPLKX010000153.1 GCA_026387845.1 Candidatus Hydrogenedentota bacterium
TGTCTGCTCTGAAAATTCCAACTGATGCAGACAGCGTAGGTCCGAATTCCGATTCGGACTGGACAACCCCCCGTGCCCGTCCCATTCGGAGATGGGATCTACTTTTTCGGCAGTTTGTTTTCATCGTTTACGAGCGAGGCAAAGCCTCATGGCCAACTGTCCCCGCTTTTCGCGGCTACACCAGCAACTCACGACAGGGACAATTTGAAATCTGAAATCTGAAATCTGAGATCCCTTTGGAGACACCATGGTATTCGGGACCGAAATAGACGGCGGCGTGACAGCCCCCCACGGGTTCCGGGCCGCGGGCGCGCCCGCCGGCATCAAGCCGGGCTCCACAAAAAAAGATTGCGCCCTTATGGTGAGCGATCTGCCCGCCGTTACCGTCGGCACGTTTACCACTAACCTGTTCAAATCTCCCCCCACACGCTGGACCGAAAGCGTGTGCTCGAACGGCCTCGCCCGAGCCGTCTTTGTCAACAGCGGCAACGCCAACGCATGCACCGGCAACGCCGGGTTCGAAGACGCCCAAGCCACCGCCGCGCTCGTCGGCAACGGAATCGAGTCACCCGCCGAAGGCGTCTGCATCCTCAGCACCGGCGTGATCGGCGTGCGCCTCCCCATGGACCGGATCGCGCTCGGCGTCCAGGAATGCCTCAAAAACCTTAGTTCTACCGGCAGCCACGACGCCGCGCTCGCCATCATGACAACCGATACCGTCCCCAAAGAAAAAGCCATCGAGGTCGAACTCGAAGCCGGCAAAATCCGTATTGGCGCAATTGCCAAAGGATCCGGCATGATCTCGCCGCACATGGCCACCATGTTTTGCATCATTACCACCGACGCAGCAATCGAGGCCGAACCGCTCACCGACATACTCCGCGAGGCCGTCGCCGGCTCATTCAACCAAATCTGCGTAGACAACGACATGAGCACCAGCGACGCCGTCATTTGCATGGCTAACGGAACTTCGAGCGTACCCGTCGTCACAAGCCGGCCCGAAGATTACGAACTGTTCCGCCAGGCCATGATCGAGTTGTGCCAGGAAATGGCTAAAGCCCTCGTCCGGGACGGCGAAGGCGCCTCCAAATTCGTCGAGATCCAAGTCACCGGCGCCGCGTCGGACAAGGACGCCAAGGCTATTGCGCGCGCCATTGCCGTATCCCAATTGTGCAAAACCGCCTTCTACGGGCAAGACCCCAACTGGGGCCGGATCGCCTGTGCCGTCGGCTATTCGGGCGCAAAACTAGACCCCGCCAAGGTCTCTATCTGGATTGACGACGTGCAGGTCATGGAACACGGCATGCCCGCCGCTTTCGAGGAAGCCGCGGCCGCGGCCTGCATGAAAAAACCCGAGTTTCGCATACGGATCGAATGCGGAAAAGGCCCGGGAAAAACCACTTTTTGGACCACCGACCTCAGCCATGAGTATGTCAAAATCAACGCAGACTATCGAAGTTAGCGAAAAACGCGGACTGACTCGGTTTTTCCGGCAGTTTGAAAAAACCGTGTCTGTCCCCGCTTTTCGCGGCCAAGGGCGTAATAATTAAACGGGATCCTTTCATGGAACAATCTATTCAAAAAGCATCGGTTCTCATCGAAGCACTGCCCTACATCCGGGCCTTCGAAGGCAAAACGGTCGTGATCAAGTACGGCGGCAGCGCCATGAACGACCCCGTAATCCGCCGAAACACCGCCGAAGACGTCGTGCTCATGAAATATGTCGGGATGAACCCCGTCGTCGTACACGGCGGTGGGCCCGCCATTAACCGGACGCTCAAACAACTCGGCCTCGAATCCAAGTTTCATGAAGGCCTCCGTGTAACCACCGACGAGGTCATCGCCGTCGTCGAAATGGTCCTCGCCGGCTCCGTAAACAAGGATCTGGTCAACCTGCTCAACAGCGCCGGCGGAAACGCCGTCGGGCTGACCGGAAAAGACGCTAACCTGCTCCACGCTAAAAAAGTCGAGACCTCTGACGGCGCCGACATCGGCCACGTCGGCCAGGTCATCCAGGTCAACTGCCAGATCATCCAGGTCCTGTCCAGCGCCGGTATGATACCCGTCATCGCGCCAATCGCCACCGACAGCCGCGCCGGAACTTGGAACGTCAACGCCGACACCGCCGCCGGCGAAATCGCCGCCGCACTCAAAGCCGAGAAACTCGTGTTTCTCACCGACACCCCCGGCCTGCTCGCTAACAAAGACGACCCCGCTACCCTGATTCACCAAATCCAAAGCAGCGAGGTCGCAGGGCTCACCGAGCGCGGCGTCATTTCCGGAGGCATGATCCCAAAAATCAACGCTTGCATGAAAGCCCTTGATTCCGGCGTCAACCGCACCCATATTATAGACGGGCGCGTGCCCCACGCGCTCCTGCTCGAAATCTTTACGGACAAAGGTTTGGGAACGCTCGTGAGCCGGTAGCCAGTGGTCTGGCTTCACCGATCTTTTAAAAGGAGGTTTGTCAGGTGTTACCCGAAGGATATAACGGCATCGAGTTGATGAGCAAGGGCGGCGTCATCATGTGGCCCATCCTGTTCTGCTCTTTCGTCGCGCTGGCCATCGCAATCGAGCGGTTCTGGAGCCTGCGCCGAATGACCATCGACACCCGAGAATTCATGGACGTCATCCGAACCGCACTACGCCAAAACCGCATGCAGGAAGCCGTCGCCATCTGCGACGAAACCGACGCACCCATCTCACGCATCGTAAAGGCCGGCATACTCAAGCACAACAGAAGCAAGGAAGATATCCGCGAGGCCATCGAAGACGCCGGGCAGTTGGAGGTGCCACGGCTCGAACGATACCTCAGCGCGATGGCCACATGCGCTTCCGTCGCGCCGCTCCTGGGCCTCCTCGGCACCGTGCAGGGAATGATCATCTGCTTCGCCCGCATCCAGAACAAGCAAGGCCAAGTCAATCCGTCCGATTTGGCGGAGGGTATTGCCAAAGCCTTGCTGACAACGTTTGGCGGCCTGATGGTGGCAATCCCGACGCTCGTCGTTTACAACTATTTCGTGTCGCGAGTGGACAGCATGGTCGTCGAGATGGAGATTGGTTCTTCCGAACTCGTTGACGTGTTGACCCGAAACCGCGGCGAACACGAGATCTAATCATGAAGTTCAAACGCGAACAGAAGTTGAAAGTCCGGGCCACACTCGACATGACCCCCATGATCGACGTCGTGTTCCAGCTCATCCTGTTCTTCATGCTGTCCTCCACCTTCGTCGTCCAAAGCTCCATCAACATCCGGATGGCCGAAGCCAAAGGCGCCACACAGTACGAGCAGAAAGACCTCTCAATCACCCTCCAGTATGGCGAGGGCGGCCCCGACAACCGCGGCCCCGTCTACGTCAACAACGTCGAAGTCCAGACCATGGAGGAACTGTCCCGCATACTCGCCGAGCGGCACGCCGAACAGCCCGACCTCATGGTCCTCATCCGGCCCGACCGGCACATCGAAAGCGCACGCCTCATCGAGGTGCTCGGCATCGCCAACAGCGTCGGCATCGAGCGGTACGGCATCGCCGCTCAGCCCGCTGCCGACGAGACCTCAAAATGAGGAGCGGCGGGGCGCGCAACACCCCGTTGCGGGTTGCGCTGGTCATCTCCGGAATCCTGCACCTGTCAACCGTGTCCGTGTTTTCCATCATGATCTGGTTTCCCCGACACGACCTCAAGTACTACTCCGTCGAAATTGTCCGCCAGCAATCCGCCCCCCCGGACGCCGTGGCCCCGCCGCGAACCGGCGCGCTCCGCGTACGATCCGCCGACGAACTGTTTGACGGCGCCGAAGCCGGCTCCCCGGACGCCGATATCGCCGGCGTCGGCGTGACCGACGGTTGGGCCGCCCTTCCCCCGATCGACCTGCCCAGGGTCGAGTTTGCCGAGTTCGAACGCCTGCGCACCCGCGAGGAAAGCCTCAAGATCCGCTCCCAGTTCAACGAGCTTTTCGACGCACGGCCAAAAGACTCCTGGGCCCTGTTCAGCGAGGAGTTGCACGGGTTGGGCCAGCGCCTGAGGTCCGGCCTCACGGGCAGGGAAGCCCCCGCACCCGCACCCCTGCCCGTCCGCGTCAGCAGCCCCGCACCCGGTTTCGCCATCTACGTCCAATGGATGGGCTCGCCCTACGACCGCCGGTTGCTGTTCTCCCCGCCCATCCAGGCCCTGTGGGACGTCGATGCGGTCGAAGTCGCGCGGCCCATCGCACTCGCCTTCACCGTCAACCCCCAAGGCAAAGTCATCGAGATACAGCTCCCCGGCGAGGACGAAAAAAAACTCTCTTCCGCAATCGGTACCGCACTGCTCAAGTACCGGTTCGCACCCCTCTCCGATGGCGGCCAGGATCAGCGCGGAACCCTCCTGGTCGCACCCGAATCCACCCAGGGCTCCACCGGAATGGGGGGCCAATGATCCAGATATCCTTGACCACCGCCCTTATCCTCTATAGCTCGATAATCGTCCTTCTCGCGCTCTCGATTTGGGTATACTCGGAAGTGACGGTGCGGCGGTCGTACCGCGTCCTCCAAAAACAATTCTTGTGGCGCTGCGTATTTTGCGGCTACATCTACCTCGACGAGGGAGCCGAAGACGTCTCGATGTGCCCTCGCTGCGAAAGCTACAATTCCACTAAGGACAAGCTGGCCCGCTACCTGAAAACCGCCCCAAAACCACCCGAAATCATCGAGCAAGACGACACCGGCCGCAACACCTCGCACCGAAAACGCCCACACCAGCACCATCGCGGCCCCCGAAAAAGAAGGTAATATAAGTCCTATAGGTCCTATAAACCAGGAGAACAACTTGGCAATTCCCGACACCCCTTTACTCCGAAAAACAGGGACTGACTCGATTTTCGGCCCGCAGGC
>JAPLKX010000221.1 GCA_026387845.1 Candidatus Hydrogenedentota bacterium
CGCACAATGCGCCGCAGATCGTTTGGATTGATCGCCCGCGCGTAATCCGGGTCCACCGACTCGAGCCGCCCGTACAGTTCCCCCACTCCGGCTTCCTCCGCCTCGGCTTGGAGCCGCGCCCGCACCGGCTCGTCCTTGCCGGGGCCGGGAAACAGCCCGTCGATCAACGCGCTCACGTACAGGCCCGATCCCCCGGCAACGACGGCCGTCTTTCCGCGCGCGTTCAGCCCGGCCACCACATCCCTGGCCGCCACCTCGTACGCGCCCGCCGAAAACGCCTCGTCCGGCCGAAGGAACCCCACGAAATGATGGCGCACCCGCGCCAGATCGCCCCGCGCCGGCGCAGCCGTACCGATCTCCATACCGCGGTAAAACTGCATCGAGTCCGCCGACACGATCTCCGTACCCAACCGCTCGGCAACCGCCACCGCCAGCGCCGACTTGCCGGAAGCGGTCGGGCCGACTATCGCCAAAATAGGAAGAACGTAGTTTTCTTTCACATGCGCTCCGTCATCTGCCAGCCTGATTGTAGTCAATCCGCGCCCGCCTCTGCTACACTACCACCGCGAAACGCCAACATTTTGGAAGGAATCATTATGAGCCTCATAATAATGGCCGCTTGTTTGCTCGCTGCCGCGCAGGAAGAGACCCTCCACGCCCAGGAACTCGAAGCCCATCCCCGGCCTGACTGGCAGCGGCCCGCTATCCTCCTGAACGGCCCGTGGCAGTTCGATTTCGATCCCGCCGGCGCCGGCGTCAAGGAGAAATGGTACGAGGGCCGCGCCTTCACCAAGACGATCCAGGTCCCGTACCCGTGGCAGAGCGAACTCTCCGGCGTATGCCAGCCCGACTACAACGGCGCCGCCGTCTACAACGGCGCGGCATGGTACCAGCGCGACATCTCGATCCCCAAGGTTGACGGCAAACGCCTGTTCCTCGTGTTTGGCGCAGTCGACTGGGACGCCACCGTGTGGATCGACGGCAACGAGATCGCCCGGCATGAAGGCGGCTATACGCCGTTTGAAGTCGAACTGACCGGCCACGTCAAGCCCGGCAAAACCGCCCGGTTGACCGTCCGCGCCTACGACGTCACCGACCCCGAGACGCCTACCGGAAAGCAGACCGGCTGGTACACCCAAACCGGCGGCATCTGGCAGAGCGTCTACCTCGAGCATCGCGGCGACAGCTACGTCCGCAAAGCGCATGTCACCCCCGATATCGACGCCGAACGCGCCGTTTTCGACTGCGTCGTGTACGCGGCGCAGCCCGGTTCCTACAAGCTCACCATTCAGGCGTTTGACAACCGGCGAAAATTCAGCGCCAGCCAAACCGTGTCCTGCCAGGCAGGCGACAATCCCGTGCAGATCGTCCTGCCCATGCCCGCGCCGGCGTTGTGGTCGCCCGACTCCCCCACGCTCTACGACGCCCGAATCGATCTCGCGCAAGGCTCGCGCACCGAAGACGTCGTCAGGACCTACTTCGGCATGCGCAAAATCTCCCGCGGAACGTACGGCGACGCCGGCCACGAGTACATCCTGCTCAACAACAAGCCCGTCTACCTCCGCGGCGCCCTTCACCAGTCGTTCAACCCCAAAGGCATCTACACCCACCCCGACGACGAGTTCATCCGCAACGACTATCGGCTGGCAAAAGAGCTTGGACTGAACTTCCTGCGCATTCACATCAAGGTCGACGAGCCCCGCGCGCTGTATTGGGCCGACAAACTCGGCGTCATGCTGATGTGCGACATGCCCAATTACACCAAGAACACAACGCGCGCCCACCAAACCTGGGAGCAAACGCTCCGCGCCGCCGTCGACAGGGATTTCAACCACCCCGCCGTGATCGCGTGGTGCCTGTTCAACGAGACCTGGGGCATCGGCGACGGATCCTACACGCCCGAAACGCAACAGTGGGTGCGCGACATGTACCTGCTCGCCAAACAGATCGACCCGTCCCGACTCGTCGAAGACAATTCCGCCTGCAATTATGACCACGTCGCCACCGACATCAACTCCTGGCATTTCTACATCGACAATTTCGACAAGGCCGCGGCCCACATCGCCGAAGTGGCCGAGAAAACGTTCCCCGGCTCGGCGTTCAACTTCGCCCAAGGCTGGAAACA
>JAPLKX010000370.1 GCA_026387845.1 Candidatus Hydrogenedentota bacterium
CCGTGTTGAGCCACCGGCTGCTGGTGAAATCGCGCGGCGGCGACCTCGTGAGCGCCGCGAGGGAGCGGGTCAGGTCGGTGAAAGAGGTTGTCAAGAACGTTCCCGTGCCCGTGTGAGTAGGCGCGGTCGTCCCGCCCGCGCCGTCAGCGCCACAAGCTGACATATTAGGGAAAGCCCGGTGATCGACCAAGCCTCAGTCATTGGGCATGCGATTGGCCGGCGCCTTTGACGTTGAACGGAGCGGTGTGGTCTGGACGGCGCGGGCGAGACGACCGCGCCTACTTTAGCGGCAAGTAGAGTGCTATAAGAGGCGGCAAGATGTTTCGCTTTCTTAGGCGCGGGTGTCGCGCCCGCGCCGTCAAAGATGGGCCCGCTCGGCCCTGGTATTGGCGCCCCAGCGGCACGCGCATCCGAATGGCGGGCTGGATGTACCTGCTGTCGCTGTTTTTGGTGCTGATCGCCGCGCTCAACACCGACACCAACCTGCTTTACCTCATATTCGGGGCCATGTTGAGCCTGTTCATGGTAAGTGTGGCGGCGGTCCGTTGGGGTATGCGCGGGCTAAGAGTCCGCCGATCCGCGCCGCCCGCCGTTCACCGCGGCGATACCGCGCCCGTCTCGATCCGGATTGAAAACAGCAAGCTGCTAAAGAGCGCACTGTCCCTGCGCATTGACAGCGGCAACCCCGCCGGCACGCCGTCCGTCTATATACTTCGGATTCCGGCGCGGCGCGCGGCGCAGTTTCGCATGGCTGAAGTTTTCAAGGCGCGCGGCGTCCATCGGCTCCCTGACATCACGCTGGCCACGGCTTTTCCGTTCGGCCTGATCGAGCGGCGCGTGGCTGTGCGCGACACATCGGAAATCGTCGTGTACCCGCGCGTCCACGCGGTGCGGCCCGCCGTGCTTGAACAGGTGTCGGGCGTTCGCAGCATCCCGAGGATTGTCCGCGGCGAGGGCGACGATTTCTTCAGCCTGCGTGATTATATTCCCGGCGACGATATCCGGCAGGTGGCGTGGCGTGCCAGCGCGCGCAGGGGTTCGTACGTGGTGCGCGAACTGGCGCGGCAGACGTCCCGCAGCGTCGCCATCGTACTCGACACGTGCCTGAGCGGCGACACCTCGGTGTCCTCCGACGACTTTGAAGATGCGGTAGACCTCGCGGCGTCCCTGGCCGTCACGTTCCTCAAAAAGCGTTACGCGGTCTCGATCATTACGCCGGACCTGCGCCTCGAGCACGGCGAGGGCAATTCGCAGGTGGTGCGCGTCCTCGAAACCCTGGCCCGTGTCGAGCCCTCCAACCTCAGCCACCTCGACCCGTTCGGCTGGTACGCGCGCGGCCAGGATGGCCAGGCCGCCCACCTCTACATCAGCCCCGACCCGCGCCAGTGGGGCCGGTACTCGCGTAATCTGGGCGCCAAGGTGCTGCATCCGCGGGAGGTGGTCCTTGCGTAAGATCGAGGCGGGCCTGCGGGCATCGACGTTCCTGGTGGTCCTGAGCGGCTACCTGGGCCTGTCGACCACGAACCGGTATTCGCTGGGGGTGGTGGCGATCCCGGTGGCGCTGCTGGCGCTGATGCCGCTGGGCGAATGGCTCGATGGCCGGTTCGCCCGGTACCGGACCGCGACCTCGGCCGTCAGCATCGTCTACGTAACGGCCAGCCTGGCCCTGATCCCGTTCATGGACCTGCTGGTCAACGTTGTCAACCTGGTGATTTTCATCCAGGCCTACGCGTTTCTCCACCGCAAACAGCCCAGGGACTATCTCCACCTGTTGTTGATGTCGTTTTTCATGATGCTTGCGGCGAGCGTATTGATGCCCGACCCGGAAATCGGCGCCGCCATGCTGCTTTTCCTGCTCTGCGCCATTGCCGCCATGGTCATGCTCCACATCCAGGTCGAGATGGCCAAGGCCGGGCCAAACGGCAGCGCCGATATCCTGCCGCTGGACGAACACGAACTGTCCCTGGCGGAACACCGCCATGGGTTTGATCTGGGCGTGGTCAACTCGGTCTCCGCCATTGCCGCGGCCGCAATCGGCCTCACCGTGGTCCTTTTCATTTCCATCCCCAGGATGGAAGCGGGCCTGCTGGGCCGCAACGACCCCACCCTGTTCCGCACCGGCGTGTCGCAGACCGTCGACCTGGCGCAGGGCGGCCGGATCGACCCGTCCGCGACGGCCATCATGCGCGTCGAGTTTCCCGAAGAGACCGGCGGGCGGTTCAACGGCCCGATGTTCTGGCGGTGCGCCTCGCTCGACTACTACCAGGACCCGCAGTGGCAGCGCAAGGGCCTGACGCCCAACGCCTGGTTGAAAGGTTTCGCGCTGAAGCCGAGGGAAATCCTCGATGCGGCAAATCGCAAGGCGGGGGTCGTATCGCGCAACTCGCAGCCGGGCAAACGGGTGGTGCGCCAGGTCGTCTACATCCAGGAAGCGCCCGCCGAAGGCGTGCCCGCACTCACGCTGGTTCAGCGCATGCAGGTCCCGCCGGAAGAGCGCGGCGTTATCCTCACGTGGGACCGCAGCGCCGATTACTCGATCCTGTTGACGCGGCGCGGCCAGCGGTGGCTGCAATACGAGGCGTGGTCTGAGATCGACGAGCATAAGCCCGAACTACTCCGCGCCGCACCCGACACGTACCGCAGCGACATGTCCAGCAGAGACTACGACCTGCTGACGTTCCACACGCTCCAGCCGAGATCGGTCGAGTTGGTCCGTCAAATCACCCAGGGAAAAACCAACACCTACGACAAAGTCGCCGCGATCGCCGCGTATCTCAGCCAGGGCGGATTCCAATACTCGCTCGACGTGCCCGCCCTGCCTAAAGAACACCCCGTCGACGCCTTCCTGCACGATGTCCGAACCGGCCACTGCGAACTGTTCGCGAGCGCCATGGCACTGATGGTGCGTAGCCTGGGGATTCCGGCACGGGTCGTGTCGGGCTACCGCGGCGCCGAATGGAGCGACCTCGACGGCGCCTACACCATCCGCGAAGACATGGCCCACCTCTGGGTCGAGGTCTATTTTATCGGCGTGGGCTGGGTTACGTTCGATCCCTCGCCCGCGGATGCCCAGGTCACGGCGCTGAGCCGGAACCGGCTTCTCCGGTTTCTTTCACGGCAGGCGCTGGTTGCCAAGATGTTGTGGTACCGCAACGTGATTTCGTTTGACAGCGGCGCCCAGATTACGGCGTTGCGCACGTTACGCACGGGCTTCTTCAGCCTGAGAGGAAACCTGTTCGACTGGGGCGCGGAACGGACCTCGCGGTTCCGGCCGGGCCCGGCGTTTGCCGCCCTGCTGGTGCTGCTCGTTCTGGCCTCTGCCATTACGGCGGGGCTGGTCGGCTGGGCGCGGGCCACCGCCTCCGGCGGTTACGCCCTGACGGCGGATCAGGCCCGAGCCGTCACCCTGTACAGGCGGCTGTTGCGAAAACTCGAGCGGGCCGGAATCAAGTGCAAAGGGCTCGCCGCCGAGGAAATCCAAGACGCCGTCCACACAAGCCGCCCCGCCGCACTTCCCGGCGCAGCCCACATCCTGCTCACCTACAACGAAGTCCGGTTCGGCGGCCGCCCGCTGCCGCCCCAACCCTACCACGACCTCGCCAAACGCCTCCGCCAAATAGAGTTGAGGTAGGGTGCCCGCTCCATTTGTCGGTTTCGGCCCGGCTCTGCTAAAATTAAGCAATGAACGTGATTATGTGGGGTGCGCTCTGGTTCAGGGGCGGCGGAAGCGCAGAAACTACATCGAATAGAGGCTTTTTGTGTTTAGTTCGTTTCTGAAATCGATATTCGGCACGAGCAGCGAGCGCGACGTCAAAAAGATGATGCCCGTCCTCGAGCAAATCCGCGCCAAAGAGGCCGATTATGCGCGGATGACAAACGACGAGTTGCGCGCGCAAACGGCCATATTCAAAGCGCGGCTGGCCAAGGCGCGCGAGGAATATCACATCTCCCACCCCGCCGGCGCTGCCGCCACTGCGGACGCCGGCGAGGACTCGCCCGAAGACCGGGAAGAGCGCGAACAGGCCTACGCCAAGGGTCTGCGCGACCACCTGACGGCCGAGCTCGACGCCATGTTGCCGGACGCGTTCTGCGCGGTTCGCGAGGCTTCCAAACGGGTGGTCGGGATGCGGCCGTTCGACGTGCAGATGATTGGCGGCATAGTGCTGCACCGCGGCGGAATCTCGGAGATGGTGACTGGCGAGGGCAAAACGCTGGTCGCCACGATGCCCGTCTACCTGAACGCGCTGACGGGCGACGGCGTGCACCTGATCACCGTCAACGATTACCTGGCCCGCCGCGACAGCGAATGGATGGGGCCGATTTACAAGTTTATGGGCCTGACCGTGGGCCTGATCCAGCACGACATGAGCACCGCCGAACGCCAGGTCGGGTACCGCGCGGACATCACCTACGGCACCAACAACGAGTTCGGGTTCGATTACCTGAGGGACAACATGGCCGTGCGCCCCGAGATGCGGGTCCAGCGGTCGCTCAACTACGGGATCGTCGACGAGGTGGACTCGATTCTCATCGACGAGGCGCGCACACCCCTCATCATCGCCGGACGCCCCGAAAAAAGCACCGACCTTTATTACAAGGTCGACGACGTGGTCCGCCAACTCCGAAAGGAAAAACATTTCGAGCTCGAGGAAAAAGGCCAGCACGTGATGATCACCGAAGACGGCATGGCTACCATCGAGCACCTCATGGGCGTGGAAGACCTTTACGTCGACGATCCACTCGGAATTACCCACATGATCGAGCAGTCGTTGCGGGCGCACCATTTCTACAAGCGGGACGACGAATACATGGTGCGCAACGGCGAAGTCCTGATCGTGGACGAGTTCACCGGCAGGGTCATGGAAGGCCGGCGGTGGTCGGACGGGCTGCACCAGGCGGTCGAGGCCAAAGAGCGCGTGTCGGTCCAGTTCGAGCAACAGACCGTCGCCACGATCACCTACCAGAAGCTGTTCAAGCTGTACCACAAGATCGCCGGCATGACCGGCACGGCCGCCACAGAAGGGGTCGAGTTCAACCAGATTTACACCCTCGATGTGGTCCAGATCCCGACGAACCTGCCGCTGATCCGTGAAGATGAAACCGACCTCGTGTTTGCTTCCGAACTGGGCAAGTTCCGGCATGTGGTGGATGAGATTGTCACCGTCCACGAGACGGGACGGCCGGTGCTGGTGGGCACGGTATCGATCGAGAAATCGGAACTGGTGGCCAAGCTGCTCGAAGAGCACGGGGTCAATGATTTCCAGGTGCTCAACGCCAAGTACCACGAGCGGGAAGCATCGATTGTGGCGAACGCCGGCAAACGCGGCGCCATCACCATCGCCACCAACATGGCCGGCCGCGGCACCGACATCAAGCTGGGTGAAGGGGTGCGCGAAATCGGCGGGCTGGCCATCGTCGGCACGGAACGGCACGAATCCCGGCGGATTGACAACCAGTTGCGGGGCCGGTGCGGCCGGCAGGGCGACCCCGGCACCACGCGATTCTATGTCAGCCTCGAAGACGAGGTGGCCAGGCTGTTCGGCGGCGATCGGGTCAAGCGGATGCTCGATATGTTCGGCAGCAACGATATGGACGAGCAGCCGCTGAGCCAGAAAATGGTCACCCGAACCATCGAGCGCGCCCAGCGGCAGGTCGAAGAATACAACTTCGAAATCCGTAAACACCTGCTCGAATACGACGACGTCATGGACAAACAGCGCCAGATTATCTACAGGATGCGCAGAGACGTACTCGAAGACCGGGACGTGTCCGAGCAGCTCCGCGACATGTTCGCCAACGTCGTCGGCGACCTCATCGACACCTATATGCCCGAAGAAGTCCAGCCCGAGGAATGGGACGTCGAGGGCCTGCGGATGCGGTTCCGCGGGCTGTTCAGTTTCGACCCGGACGTGGAAGGCCAGGGTGACGACCGCCGGCCCGTCGAAAGCCGGTTGCTGGACGAGGCGCTCGACCAGTACACCCGCCGCGAAAGTCTGATTGCCGATGAGATCCGTGCCGCGTTCCGCGAACAGATCGGGGGCGACGAATCAAAGATCGATTTTGCGCGGCTGGCGCGCAAGCGGGTCCACGACCTCGAGATGATGGCGCTGTTGCGGGCCGTAGACGACAAGTGGATCGACCACCTGTACTCGATGGATTACCTCAAGGAATCGGTCTGGCTGCGCGCGTACGGACAAAAAGACCCGCTGCTCGAATACAAAACCGAAGGGTTCGAGCTGTTCCAGCAGATGATGAAGAACATCGAGGAAAACGTTACGCAGACGCTGTTCCGGCTGACCGACCCCGAGGTCCGTAAGACACGCCTGATCCAGGCCCGAAGAGGCATGTTGCGGCCGCAGGACGACCCGTTCGCCCAGTTGGCCAGGTACAACTACGTGGCCGCAAACAAAGAACAGGACCGGAGCTTCGCCTCGTACGATACGAGCCGGTTTGCACTGGCCGGCCAGAGTTCGGCCGCTCAGAAGGTCACGGCGGGCGGCGATGGCGGCGCACCCGCGCCAAAGGCCAAGCCTAAACCCATACGGACAGGCCCAAAAACAAAACCCAACGACCCCTGCCCCTGCGGAAGTGGAAAGAAATTCAAAAAGTGTTGCGGCGCTCAACGTTGATCCGGCGCGGGTTGCCGGCCGTCGTCATCGCCTTTTGGGTGGTGATGATGGCGGGCCTGGCGTACCGGGAGGGTTACCTGCCGTTTCTGGGCGGCCCGCGGAGGGCGCCGGCCCCGAGATCGACCAAGCCGTCCGACACCTGGATGGGCATCTACACGGCGGGCGGGGCGCGGGTCGGTTTCGTCAACACCACCACGTTCCCCGACAGCCGGGAAAACACCATCGGAATCAGCACCAACATCACCTCCCAACTCGATGTCACCCTGCTGTCCATGCCAATGAAAATCGCCATAACGGGCTCCGCCTTCCTGCCGATGGAAAAGGGCATCGCCGATTTCAATTTCCAGGTCCGAAGCGGCGAACACACCATGCGCGTCGCGGGCGCCGTCAAGGATGGCATGCTCGACGCCAGCGTG
>JAPLKX010000683.1 GCA_026387845.1 Candidatus Hydrogenedentota bacterium
GTCCAGGCTCACCTTGCGCGAGGTCACCGGGGAGATCCCGCCGTTGATCGTCACGCTGTCCACATGCAGATTGGGGTCCAGGATGGCGAAATAATCGTCGGACTGATCGGCGTAGGATTCATCATAAACGGCCGTGACCGCCATCCGGTATTTATAGCTCACCGGCAGGGTGCTGGGCAGCGTCACCGTGGTGTACCCGTCGTTGACCACGTGGTAGGCGCCGGGCAGGGTCATGTAATAAGCGTTGTCCTTGAACAGGTCGATGCGCACTTCGGGGCCGATGGCCGGCAGATAATTCCATCTGACCGGGCAGATCGAACCCCGCATTTTGTTGTCCGCCGCCCCGCCGTTGGGCGAGATCAGGTTCAGCCACACCTTGTCGTTATCCAGAATGGTGAGCGTCATCGTCGACATGACGTTGTTCAGGATCGCCCCTTTGGGGTTGCGCAGCAGCAGCTCGATCGTCTCGCCCGGGTCCACGATCGAGTCGTTGTTCAGCAGGATCGAAAAATACTTGCTCGTGACTCCCGGCTCGAAGCTCAGCGTCCCGCTCGGCAGGTGGAAATCCCAATCAGTCTGGTTGGCCGCCGAATACGGCGTGGCCGTCCCCCCGGCCACCGCGGCGTAATCGACGCTGGCCGTGTTCTCCGCCGGCCGGTCCAGGTTGACCACCACGTAAGCCTGCCCCTGTTCCTCGCGCACGTTCAGCGTGTTCGCGGGGAAGCTGAAAACGTTGCCGTGATTCAGCGTGAAGGTCATCACCGGCCCCGAGCCGCTGACGTTCGAAATCTCCACGTTGCTCACCAGCCCGTTCTTGAGCAGGCTGTTGGGATTGGTCAGCCGGTTGAACGTGGTGTTCAATCCCGCGCGGAAATAATCGGTATCAGCGCCCAGCGAGAAGGGGGCATAATAAGGAGGAACTATAGGAATAGAGACCAAAGAATCAGTGCCATCGGCCTGCATCAGTTTGATGGCCGCATCATAGGGATTGGTATTGATCGTAGTTAAATAGATAAAGGAAGATGGGTAGAGCCGGTTATCGTCGCAATGATAAACCGCCAGTCCGCCCTGCGTGCCGGGCAATCCCTCATCGAACCCATATTGCTGGCGGTTTTCCACGATGAAGAACTCGGCGCTGCCGGGGACGTTGATGCGCACCAGGCTGTTCGTGCCCACCGAGGCCGGCAGCGAGAAGGTCTGGTTGGTCGGCACGATGACGTCGGTTTCCTGCCCCCAGAACAGGTAACTTTTCAGATAACCGCATAAGTGCGAAGGTTTCTTGCCCTCATCGCCCCAACCGCCGTAAGCCATCAGGCAATGATAGCCCAGGCCGGCCCACATATTTCGGCCATCCAGCAAGGGCAAGCCGATATCCAAGCCCATCAAATTGGCGAGGGGTCCCACCGGGATTCTTTCGGAAGTGCCATCGGGTTTATTGAGCATCGATCCCAGATACAGATAGTCGGTGATGGCGATATTGTCCGAATCGAAAAGGGGCACATAGAATGGAGGGGCGTACCCCCAATGGGTATACCAGGTTCTGGGAAACGGCGTAAGCGACGAGTAATAAGAACCTTCGTAGCCCGCCTGAATGAAAACCAGGTGGAGCTCGTCGGTGTCTAGGATACCGTCAAAGTTGCTGTCATAGATGCCGAAATTGACATACGGATTGATCGCCTGGATCGCTTCCCAAGCCAGTAATTCCTCGACGTAACTGTTGGCATAGGGTAAGGGCAGGGCACGGTTATAGGTCACCGTGGAAATCATGTCCCGCACCGCGATGGGGCCGATGATCCCGTCGTTGATCGTGCCAAACGTCTCCAGTCCCGGAACGATGCGCATAATTCCCCGCGAAACTTCCTTATAATAATCGTCCAGCTCATCCATCAGGCCAACCCAGTGGCTCGGATCACGGAAACGGGAATCAAACCGCGCGACCGGCGTACCGGTCCAGGGGAAAGGCAACGTGCTGCTGGAGCCTTCGATCAGGATGAACAGCGTGGGCTGGCTGCCGCGGATCGGCGGCAGCGCCACCATGTTCGGTCCGTTCAGGTTGCGCTGCTTCTGGGCCTCGCGCAGGCGCGCGGCCATCCGGGGGTTGGGATTGTTGTTGCCGATGTTCGGCCGCTCGCCGTGGCGCCCGATGCCCCCGCCCCCCAGCGCCGCCGCCGGCCACAGCGCCAGCCCCAGCCCCGCAAGCATTACGAATATCGTTAAAACCTTGATATTACGGTATTTACGACGAGAATCCGGTCCGACGATCAGGCCACGTTCCATTACCTGCATCCTCCGTGCAACAACCATCGATGGTCCTGCCGATCCAACGTTCCAAAGAGCGAATCCACATGATATTGCAGTAGCCCGAGC
>JAPLKX010000163.1 GCA_026387845.1 Candidatus Hydrogenedentota bacterium
ACCTCTCCGCGGTGATAAAAGCCGCCGAAGACGAACTCAGCCGCCGCGAAGTGCGCCAGGAAGAGGTCCGTCTGTTCGCGTTGAAGCACGCTTGGGCCAACGACGTTCGCCTGCCCCTCCGCGAAGGCGAAGTGATAGTCCCCGGCATCGCCACCACACTGCGCCGGCTCATGGTCATAAGCGAGCAAACGACCTCCCAGCCTCGCGAAATCCTGTCCCAGGCTCAGGCTGAGGGCGGCGGCGGTTCCAGTCCCCTGGTTAAGAGGGTGCCGGGGGTGCCCAATGAACAGCCGGCAGATATGACCACGGGCGAGGCGGGTGGGCAAACCGGCCCCACGCCCGCCCCGGAAGAATACAAGTACGGCACACCCACACACATGCGAAGTCAGTTGTCACCGCAAATCCGGCCATCCATCGAAGCCGACATGCGGCGCAACGCCGTTCTCGTCAGAGACAGCGGCGCACGAATGAAGCTCTACGAAGACCTAATACGCCAACTCGACGTCCCCGTCCGGCTTGTCGAAATTCAGGCCTCAATTGTGGATGTAGATGCGGACCTGTCGTTCGAATGGGGCCTCGATGCCTCGCTTTCGTTCCAGGACGAGCACAACGAAGGCGGCGTACATGTCCTCACGCCTCCACAGAGCGTGGCGGCGGGCACAATCGGCAACGCCGGCGCCATCGAAGCCTCCTGGTTGTTGCTCAACGATCACCTGCGGTTTCTCACCGTGGTCAGGGCCCTCGAGGGAAAAGGACAGGCTCGCATTCTATCAAGGCCCTCTCTCATAACGTTTGCGAATCTCGAGGCGGAACTGCGCGATGACCAGACCTATAACGTCCGCGTCACCGGCGAGCGCGTGGCCCAGTTGGTGAGCGTCACGGCCGGCGTTCAGTTGCGCGTTTCGGCCAACATCATCGATCCCCCTGCCGGCCAGGAAGAGGCCCCGCCGGGCATCCAGCTCCTCGTCCACATCGAAGACGGCAGTTTCGACACCACCACTGTCGACGGATTGCCGGTTGTGAGAACAAGCGCTCTGAACACCCAGGCCGTGGTAGGACACGGGCAGAGCCTCCTGGTTGGCGGCTATATCAAAGACGCCTCCGAACTAAACCGGCGCAGCATTCCCGTTATCTCGAAGATTCCTGTAGTAGGCTCGTTGTTCCGGAGTACCGGCCGCAGCCACCGGCTTATGCAACGGATGTTCCTGCTTACCCCCACCATGGTTGAACTCGACGCCGCCATGGGGCTCGACCCCTTCGAGAGCGCCAAGCGACTACAGGCCGAGGAGCGGATGTTTAATGTCCTGGAACGCCAGGCCAAAATAAAAGGCGTCAGTAATAAGTCCTTGCCACGTAACGACCTGACCGAAAAACCACCCAAGCACAAAAACAAACCGCTAAAAAAGAAAGCGCTGGAAAGCCGGGTGCGGCAAAACCAAACCCCGGTCGAGGTCGTTCCCGCGGAAGACGCGCCCGGACCTCGAGCTGACGCTAAGAAAGCCTACCCCCGAAACTTCTCGTTTCGGAAATCCTCTAAATCCTAGTGAATTTCCCTTGATCCGCACCCGGTACGGGTGTAACATTAACAAACTCAACACAGGAGTTACGCTCCCATGGCGCTCGATGAGAAGGACGTAGAGCGGACAATCGAAGCTACTCAAAAAAACCTCAACGCGTTTGCCGGGCTCGAAAAGGAGTTCCAACGGATTGTCCAGGAAAAGGAGGCGCTCGCTCGGGGACTTGGCGCCGATAATTTCGCCCAAGTGGTCGCCGCCTCACAGAAAGGGATGACCGACCAGGCGCGCCGAAAAATGCAGGAGGCGCAGCAGGCGCTCGTCAAGGAACTTCAGGAAGACGCCTTGGCCGCCGAAATTAAGGTCCGGCAAGACCAGTCTTCTCAGCGGGGATCTGGGACCTCCAAAGTTCGCCGCATGGGCCGCATGGTGTAACGGCGGGAGATTACGTTAGCAAAGGCAGTCGCCGCGGAACCTGCCTTGACAATGCGAACACCGGATACACGATCTGCGGACCGATCCTGGGGACTGGGTGTGTACCGAAACGTGGCACGCACATCAATATAAAGGGAGGGATCGTTATGGGTGCCGAAGGAGTCGGTTCCATCGGTTACAGCGATGGGATGTTTGTGATCAACGGCCAAGCCATGGACTTGGGCCAGGCCATGATGCAGCTCAACATCGAGCGAACCAACATCATTGACTCACAGATCGCCGACCAGATGACTTCCGTCAAGGAACGTAACGAACAAATGCGACAGATGCAGGATGCAATGACCCAGGTGCGTCAGGCCAAGATTGGCGGCGGCGGGGTCGTTCAGCAGCCCGGCGAGAATTTCTCCGTGACCGGAAACGAAATCGACTTGGGCAACGGCTACAAAGTCGTCGTCAATCCTAACCAAAGTGGAATGTCACACAGCGACTGGAAAATCGTCGGGCCAAACGGCGAATCTACCACCGTCTGGGGCGACCCCCACGTCCGCGAAGCCGACGGCGGCTCTTTCGAATTCTATGGGGACTCCACGTTTGTCCTGCCCGACGGCACCAAAATAAGCGTGGGGACCGTCCCATATGGTGACACCCAGGCGCGCCTCTCGGGATCTTTGACCATTACGCGCGGCAACCAGTGCGTCTCCGTCTCCAATGTCAATACCGAGTCCCCGTCCATATCGGCAGTGACCCAGAACGGCCGCGAAGTCGATGCACAGACCAACGATGGATACATTTTCACTACCGTGGGCAAAAGAGCGGACGATTGGGCACTCGATGGCGCCGAGGTCGATGCCGGCGCAACTGCCGCGGAAGAGGACGTCGCACGCGATCCCAACTTCAAAAACGAACTTAAAGTGTTGGACGGGCCCTTCCTGGCCGACCTCGGCATTGACGTCGTGGATGGCGACTCGGACGGGTTGTTGAGAACCGAAGACGCCGACGCCATGGTCCAAACCCTCAAGGGCCAAATGGATGCTTTAAACAGCGACTCCCAGCTCCAAATGACACGGCTCCAGTCCTTGATGAACAAGCGCAACCAGGAATACGAACAGATCTCCAATACGCTCCAGAAAGACCAAAAAACTCGCGACTCGATAACCGGCAATTTGCGGTAAACATGTAACAAAAACGCTCCCGCTGCGGATACGTGTTCAGAAGCGCCACCAGGACACCCAACGGCGGGCATCGGTTGAGGAATT
>JAPLKX010000159.1 GCA_026387845.1 Candidatus Hydrogenedentota bacterium
AGCGACGTTTGCATCCACGTGTCGAGCGTCTGCTGCATCCGCAACACCTGAGCCCGCAATTCGGACACCTCCTCCATCACATCCTGCAACTCCACCGGCCGCGCCGGCGTGTTGGCCAGGTCTTCCTCCTTGGGCACATCCGCTGCGGCCGGGGCCGGTGGTTCAGCCGGGGTCTGTGGTTCAGCCGGGGCCGGTGGCTCGGCCGGGGCCGGCGGAACGGCGTCTACCTGTGCGGTGTCGGCCGGCGTGTCAGCTTGCGCAAGTTGGACGGCGCCGCCTCCCGGGGCCGCGCCGCCCGGCAACGCCAGCCACGCCGCCGGATACAAGACCACCGTCAGGCACAACAGCAAACTGTCGAGAATCTGCATGGTTTCATTCCCTCACCGCCCATTGCGGGGGCGGTTTCTTCGTCCATGTAGTATACGATCTTACGCCCGGTACGGAGGACACCGCCCAGGTTTTTCTACCTCCCGTGTCCCAACCGTCCCAATCGTCCCAATTGTCTCAATTGTCCCATTGTCCACAATCCAACATGGGCATAAGGCTGGTTGATAAAGGGATTTGCCGGTCCCGTTTCCGTTTTAAAGGACCTTTGGGGTACACTTTGGCCTGAAAACGGGGATTTCAAAAGGATCTGCCATGCCGGACGACGAACGATTGGTCCAACCCAGGACATTGCGAGGATTTCAGGACCTCCTTCCACAGGATTTCATCCCGCGGAAGGCGGTGATTGCCGTTATCGAAGGCATTTACGAGAAGTACGGGTATCTGCCGCTGGATACGCCGGCCGTCGAACACCTCGAAACGCTCCTTGGCACCGGCGGCGAGGAAACCAACAAGGAACTGTTTACGCTCGAGACGCCCGAAGGGGAGCCGGTCGCGCTGCGTTACGACCTTACCGTAGGGTTCGCCCGCCTCCTGGCGCAGTATCCCGACCGGCTCAAACCGCCGTTCCGCCGGTACGCTTCCGGGCCGGTATGGCGGGTCAACAAACCCGGGCCGGGCCGGTTCAGGCAGTTCACCCAACTCGATATCGACGCCGCGGGGTCCGAGAACGTGGCGCTCGACGCCGAAATCATCGCCATCATGTGCGAAATCCTCACCACGCTCGGCGTCGAACGCTATGAAGTAAGAGTCAACACGCGCCGCCTCATGGACGCCGTCCTCGAGGGCTGCGGCATCCTGGAGCAGGACAGGCAGAAGCACGTCCTGCGGGTGGTGGACAAACTGGCCAAGGTCGGGGTGGACAACGTCCGGCTGGAACTAGGGCCCGGCCGAATCGACGAGTCGGGCGATCCGATACCGGGCGTCGGCCTGACGCGGCAGGTTGTCGAGAAGATACTGGATTTCATCGCGGTCCAATCAGACACGCGGGCCGGCGTGGTTGAGATGCTGCGGGGCGTTCTGCCGCCCGGCGAGGCGGCCGAATCGGCCTTGCGCGAACTCGAGGAGTTGGCCGAAGACCTCAATGCCTTGGGCCTGCCGGACAGGTACGTGAAGTTCGACCCCAGCCTTGCCAGAGGGCTCGATTACTACACCGGCCCGGTCTTTGAAGGGGTGCTGACGGACGCGGCGGAGTTTGGGTCGGTCATGGGTGGCGGCAGGTATAACCAGTTGGTATCACGCTTCTTGGATCAGAACATCCCTTGCACCGGGATGGCCGTGGGACTGGACCGGCTCACCTCCGCACTTACCTTCCTGGGCCTGATTCCCGCTTTAAAAACCACCGTGCAGGTGCTGGTGGTTACCATGGGCAAGGTGCCGGCATGCGAAACCCTGAAACTGGCCGCCGAACTCCGCGCCGCCGGTATCCGCACAGAAGCCTTCTTCGGCCCTAAAATGAATCTCAAGAGCCAGTTAAGCCACGCCGACCGCACCCAGATCCCCGTCGCCGTACTCCTCGGCGAGGACGAGGTAGCCCGCGGCCAGGTTTCCGTAAAGGACCTCATGGCCGGGAAGAAAGAACGGGCTGATATTGCCGACCACGCCGCATACCGACAGGCCGGGCGCGTCTCCCAAGTCACGGTGGCGCGACAAGCTATGGTCGAAACCGTAAGAAAGATGTTGGAACAGGGTTAGCGGCTTATGCGGACCCTCTTTGGCGCTCTTGGGTCCGCTTCCCACTGTCACCCTTACGCCGAACGGGCTCGGAAAGTCGAATTTAGCAAGGATTTATGGTAATATGCGTCATTTAATCTGGAGGTATTGCGTCTGATGTCAGCGACGTTTGAGTACCTGGTCAAGATGGCGCTCGAAGAAGATATTGGCCAGGAGGATATTACAACCACCCGCACCGTTCCTGCTGACAGCCGGTGCCGGGGCCGGCTGGTGGCCAAGGAAAGCGGCGTATTGAGCGGGATCGAGGTGTTCCGGCTCGTTTTCGCCGCCATGAACGCCGATATCTCGGATTGGGACTCGTTATCGGACGCGGACCGGTTTTCGTGCGGAGACGACATCGCCACGTTTTCGGGGAATACGCGGGGGGTGTTGACCGGCGAGCGGACTGCCATGAACTTTGTCCAACACCTTTCCGGGGTTGCGACATTGACGTCGAAATACGTGGCGGCCGTTGAGGGATTGAATGTATTGATCTGCGATACCCGGAAAACCACCCCGCTGCTCCGCCGTCTCGAGAAGCGGGCGGTGGTTCATGGCGGCGGCAAGAACCACCGTCACACGCTGTTCAACGGCATAGTCATCAAAGAAAACCACATTGCGGCAGCCGGCAGCATCCGGCAGGCGGTCCAGAGCGCCACGGGCGGCGCACACCATTTGATGAAAATCGAAGTCGAGGTGACCAACCTCAACGAGTTCGAGGAAGCGCTCCAAGCCGGGGCTGACGCCATCATGCTCGATAACATGAGCCTCGAGGAGATGCGCAAAGCCGTCAAAAAAGCCCGCGGAAAGCGCGTCGTCATCGAAGCCAGCGGAAACGCCACCTTGGACCGCGTGCGAACCATGGCGGAAACCGGCGTCGACGTGATATCCGTGGGCGCCCTGACGCACTCGGCGCCGTGCGTCGACATGTCGCTGCTGGTCGAGAATCTGTGAAACGGGCCGGGTTCGCTTATGCGTACTAAAGCGCGGTTCAACAACATAAGTCGACGGGCCGACAGCCCTCAACGGAACGGCTACCGATGTTGCTCGTAATGGATGTCGGCAACACCAATACGGTGCTTGGCTTGTTCGAGGGCGAGCAGTTGCGCGCCCACTGGCGCGTTATGACCGGCAACTACCGGACCACCGACGAACTCCGGTTCCTCCTGAGCCTGCTGTTCCAGCAGGAAGGCGCCGACCTTTCCAAAGTCCACGGATGCTGCATCTCCAGCGTGGTACCCCAACTCGATGCCGCCCTGCTCAGAGTCAGCCAGACCGTATTCAAAGTCGACGCCGTCATGGTCGGCCCTGGCATGAAGACGGGGTTAATTCTCCAGTTTGACAACCCCAAGGAAATCGGGGCAGACCGGATCGTGAACGCCGTTGCGGCGGTCGAGCATTACGGCGGGCCGGTCGTGGTGATAGATTTTGGGACGGCGACCACGTTTGATGCCGTCACCGCCAAGAACGAGTACCGCGGCGGGGTGATTGTGCCGGGCCTGCAAATTGCCGCCGACGCCCTGTTCGAGAAGTGCGCCAAGCTGCCCCGCGTCGATATCAGTAAACCCGCCAATGTCATTGGGCGAAATACCGTCGACAGCATCCGGTCCGGCCTCACCTACGGGTATGCCGATCTCGTGGACGGCACGGTGGCCCGTTTTTCCGCCGAGATGGGCGTCAAACCCAAGGTCGTCGCCACCGGCGGGCTCGCCGAAGTTATCGCGGCCATCTCGCACACGATCACCAAGGTAGACCAGTTGTTGACGCTCAAAGGGCTCAAGGCGGTGTATGCCAAGAACGAAAGAGGGCCGGCGTGAACAGAAGGGCGCAGACCGTTCTTCTGCTAATCCTGTTCGCGGCGTACGGCTGCGGCAACGGGTTCAACGGCCATAAGCCGGCCTCCCCCGCCGCTGCCCCGGCTCCGCCTAATGGGCCCGAACAGCGCGCCAATGCCAACATGGAAGGGCGCGGGGCTGATTTCCGACTGTTCGACGGCGACCCCACGTCCGGCCCCGCGCGGCGGCCCCGGCTCTGGCTGCACGTCGACTCGTTCTCGCTGGCAGAACAGAACATCTGGAGCTTCAAAAATGCCCGCGCCGTCATCTACGGCCGGGACGAACAGATGGACGACATGTTTCTGGAAGCGGGCGGCGGCTCCTACCAGGAAGCGAAATCGGCTTACCTCAAAGACGGCGTTACCGCCAAGATCGGCGAGATGAAACTCGAGTTGCGCGACATCGAGTGGCTCAACGACGAGGCGCTGGCAAAAAGCGATTATCCCGTGACCATTACGACGCCGGACTCCGAGTTGAAGGCATCGAGTGTTCGCCTTTACCATAAAGAGAAGCAAATCGTACTCACAGACGTGACGGGAACGTTGCGGCTGGAAAGGGCACAGCAATGAAACACGCAGGGGCGGCGGGCATTCTCATCCTGATGCTGGCCGCGGCATTCCAGGCATACGGGCAGGCGGCGGCTGGTGCGGCAGCCGAGACGGCAACCACCGCCACTGGCGATTACGATAGAATCCAAGTCGAGGCCGGTTTGTTTAAAGGGGGCCTCGACGGCACAATCGAATCGCTTACCGAAGGGGCAAAAATCGTTTTATTCTCCTCGAAAGACCCGAGCAAGCGGCTGCCCATCAGCGCCAACGAGATCCATTTCGTGTGGCCGGCCGGCGGCGACCCAACGAACATGATCCTGACAGGCCGTGTTGTGGTAGACCACCCGCAGATCCTTGTCAAGTCCGAAAAAGCCGACTGGGATATGGTCAAAGACATATTGACGTTCACGGGCGAACCAATTATTAAGACTCCGAAGGGCCAGGAATCCCGAGGCCAGCGCATCGTGGTCAATATGGCCGATAAGACGTTTCAGGTTTACGGCGTGGTGATCCCGGAGATGCAATGGGGCGGCTCGGGGTTCGGTGGGACAGCCGCGGCGACCGACCCGTCGTTGTTGCGTGAGCAAGACGTGCTGGACTGGGTGGGCCTGCTTAACGGAGTGCGCGCCGAAGCCGCCGCGCCGCCGTCGCCGGGCAAGCAGGTTGTAGCGCAACTCGACCAGAGCGCGCAGAAGATGATCACGTCGGTGCCGGTCGAGACGCTCGTCGAAAATAAGGCGGGGTTGATCAAGCAAATCAACAAGGTGCTGGCCAGCCCCAAGTTCTATGACAAAGCCGCCTGGAACGGAAAACAACTCGATAAGCAGACCCAGGACCTGCTGGCAAAGACGGGCTTGGCCGGCGCCGATCTTACCCGCGCCAACCGGGGCCTGCTCGAGTCCGCGTACCCGGGCATGATCGCCCCCGGAAAGCCGGCCGCCCAGTAGCCGAAAAACGGGGACTGCCACCTTTTTGGCTGTACCCGCTTTTCGGAATTAGTAATAAGGAGTTCTTTTTTGCACGAATCGCCGCAGCCGCTTCTGAGAACACAGGGACTGTACAAACAGTTCAAGCGCCGAACGGTGGTTCGCAACGTCTCGATAGACTTGGCCGCGGGCGAAATCGTGGGGCTGCTCGGCCCGAACGGCGCGGGAAAAACCACTTCGTTCAACATGGTCGTGGGCCTGCTGCGGCCGACCGCGGGCCAGATCTGGTTCTGCGGGAAAGATGTCACCCGCCTGCCGATGTACCAGCGGGCGCGGCAGGGTATCGCCTACCTCCCGCAAGAACCCTCCATATTCCGCCAGTTGACCGTGCGCCAAAACCTGCTGGCCATCCTCGAGTACCAGCCGTTGACCAGCGCACAGCGCCACGCCCGCGCCGACGGCCTGATGCAGGAACTCGGGATCGCCCATCTCGCCGACCACCCCGCGTACACCCTGTCCGGCGGTGAGCGACGCAGAACCGAGATCTGCCGGGCGCTCGTCACCGAACCAAAGATCTTCCTGCTCGACGAACCGTTCGCCGGTATCGACCCCATAGCCGTCGCCGACCTGCAGGAAACCGTCGCCGCCCTCAAAGACAAAGGCATCGGCGTGCTCATCACCGACCACAACGTCCGCGAAACACTCCAGATTACCGACAGAGCCTATATCCTCAGCGACGGCGAAGTCATGGTGGCCGGCACGTCCAGGGAAATCGCCGAAAACCCCCTGGCCCGCAAAACATACCTCGGCGAAAAATTCAAGTTCGAATAAGCGAAAAACGGGGACTGCGGAGCCCGTGAAAAACGTCAGCGAAAAACGGGGACTGAGCGAAAAACGGGGACTGACTCGCTTTTTCCCGGCCCGTAGGCGGTTTGGGGAAAAGCGTGTCTATCCCCGCTTTTCGGGTAGTTGTAGCTCCCATCTCTGAATGGGAGGGTCTGCTGGGTGGTCCGGTCCGAATTGGAATTCGGACCTACATTGTTCGCAAACCGGAAGGTGGCTCTGTTGGCTGTACGCTTATCATTGGTCATTCCCGCCTACAACGAAGCCGGCCGCATCTCCAAAACCCTGCGCGACTGCCTCGACTATTTCGCCCGGCAAGATTACCCATTCGAGATCATCGTCGTCGACGACGGCAGCCACGACGGCACCGCCGACCTCGTCCGCCGCGACTTCCCGGAGGTCCGCCTCATCGCCTACACCCCCAACCGCGGTAAAGGCTACGCCGTCAAGCAGGGCATGCTCGCCGCTCAAGGCCAATACCGCCTGTTCTACGACGCCGACGGCTCAACCCACATATCCGAAGTCGACAAACTGTGGGGACCCTTGTCGCAGGGCGCGGACGTCGTAATCGGCTCGAGATCGAGCCCCGGCAGCCAAGTCGAGCTTCACCAGAACCCCCTGCGCGAGTTCATGGGCCGGACCTTCAACCGCCTGACTCACATCCTCCTCGGCGAAAGATTCATCGACACCCAATGCGGCTTCAAAGCATTCACCGAAAAAAGCACCACCGAAATCTTCCCCCGCCAAACCCTAGACCGCTTCTGTTTCGACGCCGAACTCCTCTACATAGCCCGCACCCAAAACCTGAAGATCACCGAAATACCCGTCCGATGGATCAACTCCCCCAACAGCCGCGTCACTCTCCTCCGCGATTCCGCCCAAATGCTCAAAGACCTCTTCAAGATCCGCCTCAACGCCCTCCGCGGCAAATACAAATAGCCGTGCAGGCAACTTGTCCGAAGGCGCCCGCGCAACTTGGAGCAAAACCCATACACTTTTTGACAACTGTAGAGGTTCTTATCCGGAAGTCTGAAACCCTTTCCCCGCCTATTCAGAGATGGGCGCCACTGTGATTCAACTTTTGGTTGTGGTTTGGTGTTGGGCATTTTGGGGGTGGGCCTGGGGCGGGGGGGGGGTCCGGAGTGGAGGGGAGGTACTCCGGGGGGCAGGCGCGGAGGTGGTCGGCCAAGTCTTTGAACGTACCTTTCATCGTGTTTCCCTTTCAAGTGCTTCTGTTTTATATAGGCAAAGTAGTGTCTTTTTGACGGAACGTCACGCCGCGTGAAGGGGCAGGAATTTGCGGAACAAGGGGGAATTGGTTGACAAAACGGGTGGCTGATGGTGCGATAGATACGCATAGTGCTAGCGAAACTTTATTTTTGACGGATCGCCAAGAAAGCGTTGCATCCGCTCCCGCGGTCCCATATGGAACCCCCGGCCGTCGCCCGCCAAGTGCAGGGATACTGGCTGAAACAACAGGTTTTTTACCTCAACCATCAAAACCTCCTACCCTGTAAAGATGGCGGTTTCATTTACGCCGTCGCAAAACTCGAACACCCGCCTGTGAATTAGCTTCCCCTCGAGCACCGCCCCGTCGTACACCGGACAATCCTCAATCCGGCACCGCCCCGACTCCTGCCGCAGGTTCGACAAATTCACCCGCCGCAATCCCCCCAGCGGCGTCAGCAACGTCAGGTTCAGCGCCCCCAACTCGCCCACTGGCAACACCGTGTGTGCTTGGAAAAACCGCGCCCCCTTCTCCTGCAAGTCCAGCAACCCCGCCCCCATCTCCGGCGGTGGCAATCAGGTCAAAATCCAGGTGATACAACCGCGGATGCGCCCGCTCCACGTAACCCTCTGGCTCATCCTGCCTTACAAGCAACCACGCCGCACACCGCCGCGCCCCATCCTCCACAAGCACCGGCCCCTGGAGTATCAGGCTTGGCACCTTCGCACCTCAAAGACATCGTCCGGCGGAACCAGCACTGTCCCCACCTGCACATATACTTGTAGAAGGCCAACTAGTGTTTCCACGACTTGGCGCCACGACTTGGCGCAACAGTGCCACGTTTCGCATCCTCCATAAGATATCTACCGGAATTCACGATCCTCTTTTCACACACTCTTGATCTTTGGATGCAAAAAGTAAGATTATGGCGACACTGAGGGGAATGAGAGTCCATGACCTTATTGCCATACCCAGGAGGTCAAGCAACATGATTGCAGGAATAGGAATAGCACTGCTTGCATGTACTATGGGATTGGTGCTCATAGCTCTCGTGATGTTGGTTATGGGACTTGCCGGCGCACCCGGTGCTATAGTCTACGAAGCGGGGGAGCGGTCGCAAAATGATTTGCTAAGGGTGATTGGCTTTTTGCTCGCCGCTCTAGGCCAGTCTTATATTGTCGGTGCCTATGTTTTCATTGTAGTGGGAGCTCTGAGGACTCTTTCTGAAGCTAGACCGGATGTGTCGACTTGGCCGCTATGGTTTGCAGCATTCTTCCATAGCTTTGCTGTTCCAGCATATGCCATGGAGGAACGACCCGATGTTCCGACGGCGCAACACCACAGTTTAGGTGTTGTAGCATTGGCATCTCTGGCACTCTTTGTATTGGCAGTAGTAGCGCCTGGTTGGCTTTCACACATTTACTTCTGGCTACCGTTGTTCAAAAAGGTTGCTTAGAAAGAATTGACGAAAAGACTTCCTATGTGCTGAGACCGATATAATGTGGGCAAGGTGAAAAAGAAGACATGAAAGAACTCATCCACATATATCACGATTCCCATCAAGAAGGTCCTTACACTATCGCTCAAGTACAGGAACTGATAAAGAATGGCTCAATAGCCCCATTTTCATTGGCGTGGAAAGAAGGTATGTCCGAATGGCTACCTTTGAATAGAATAGTAAACGCCGAAGAAACTGCCGCCGTAGTGCCACCACCATTACCATCTGGCGATGCTCCCCCTGAAATTCCAGAGTCACGGCTTTATGAGAAAAGTCCTTCTGTGCCAGCAGTCGCAGGGCCCAAAGGTGTCGGAGGATGGCTCCTTTTTTTCTGCATATGTTTAACAATCATTGGGCCGATTGGTTATCTGGCTACACTAGGCAACGCCTGGGAAGAGACTAAGGATGTTGTTAAGGACTATCCCAGCTTCAGGACTGCGCTCTTGGTTACAAGTATCGGTTGCGCCATTCTTGCGGTTTACGGCATATACATAGGCTGCACCATTTGGGGTGGCAGCCCAAATGGACGAAAGCTCGCCAAGCAATTCTTGTTAACATCTCTGGTTGTCTCCATAGGCTTAACTTTATTTTGTTTTTTCGCTATAAGATACTTCCCTACGGTTTTTTTTAATGCAATGGCCGTTGAGTACGTGAAATCTACGGTCGGCACATGCATGTGGTTCTTTATCTGGTGGTCTTACTTTAAGAAGTCAAAGAGGGTTAGGAATACCTATGGTCCAGAGCTGTAGTCAAGGCACTTGTTATTTTTTTGTGTGGGAAATAGGTCATTGATGGCAAACGCGTGGGCGGAGACGTTTTCTTATGGCTACTGAGGAAAACGATACTAATAAAACAGCTCCAGATATTTGGATACCTGCACTCGCCATTCTATGCTTTGCAGTTCTTGCCTATGGAATCATCTTTTGGCAAAAAGAGCCAACTAATGTGCCTTTTCTCGGTGGTGAGTGCATCACTTATGCACTCATGATCTGGGGAATTTTCTATGGTTTGTTCTTGCGCGGCCGGGGACCAAAGATTGTGGGCATAGCTTTTCTGGCAATCTGGGCCGCTCTTTTCATTGGTGGTATTCTTGCCGAATCAAAGAATTATCAGCAAAGGTCGGTTCTTGAACCGCCGAAACAATGTTACGCCTCAAGTGTTTTGGATCGGAGCTGCCAATCTATAAGAAAGGCCATTATTACATCTCGACCTTTTTAATGCCGCTCTTGAACTTTTGTCTCCAATTCTGGCCATACCCCAAAAAGTGCCCGGGGAATTGCTCCGAGCCCTTCGTTACGAAAGGGCGTTACTGTATACGGCGCTCAGTCAATTAGGCCGTGCACGGAAAGAACATGAGAGAGAACATGAGCGGCTCTATGCTTCAAATCCAATTATAGATGTTTCCAAGGACCTTGGGTTGGGCGAGCATGGACATATTCGTAAGGTTGGCTGCCAGTGTGATTTTTCCTCAAGGAAAACGGAACTTCATTCTGGTGTCAAAGAAGGGCAATCATCGTCCGTCACTGCCCGGTAGAGTTTCTGTACAACTTTATCGAGACCCTCATTCCAATTAACTGCGAATTTGTTTACAAGTGTCGGCGAATATTTATAAACCTCATCGTGGGTCACACCAACCCATACAGGCAACAATACCTTTTTTGCCTCGAACAGTTCACGAGAAAAAACCGCCTCAAACTCTGTCTTTGTCCATCCTTTATTCGCCAAAAAATGCTTCGAAATGATCACGATTACTTTACGGCATTCGCGAAGACCTTTCTCAATGCTCTCTATCAAGTTGTCTCCAACATTCAAGGAAAACTCGTCATACCATACGCGACACATCCGCTTTTCCAACTCTAACGCCAACGGACCAGCGATGTCACCCTTATCCCTCGAATCATGACAGATAAAAGCACGTGGTTTCGTTAAGGCCGACATCTTTTCCGCAAAACCGGGTCCTCTGACAACAACCAGCAGCTTTCTTTCGCGTCCGTAGGCCTCAACGGAAGACACATCATAAGGAGTTAGTTCATCTTCGGTGTAGAAGTAGACCCGTCCAGTGAAGAAAACGTCACTTGTACTGGTGCCGGTTTCGTTGGGAAATCCTGACTTGATTCCAATCGCTTTCTTGTAGGCGAGAGCAAGATCTGGAAGTGAGTCCATCAATGCAGCGCAAACGCAAAGAACGTGGGGCGAATGTGGTATGTAGTAACCAACGCATTCGGCTGCCATGTCAAAATCAACGTAAACACGTTCGGTAACTGTAAAATCCTCTTTGTCGACTTTAAGAATCCTTTCAGTACCAACGTTTAACAGACGACTCATCAGTATGTTGAAGTATTCTCTTAATGTCGCCAAAACCGTACCCTCTCTGCTGCAGGCGCATTGATGTAAATGCATTGATGTAAAAGCTGCAAAAGCAGATTATAACAATTCAGACCTCATGCTCCTAATGGAACGGCATGAGCTATGGAAATGCGACAGGCGTCAGACGCTGTCCACACTTCTTTTTAGGATGGCGCGGTAACGGGCGGCAATCTCTCTCTTGTGCCGTTCCATCGTCGGGTGCAGGAACGACCGGGGCGGGATGATGATTGTGCCGCCGTTGGGGATGGGGATGGTGGCGCCGTATTCCATGATGGTGCCGATAGTTGACGGCGGAACAGGGTTCCGCATATCTTCGCCTTTGGGGTAGACGGTGCCGCGGAGGAAACCGACGAAGGCGCCGTCGGCGAGGGGAACGGGCGCGGCATTGGCTTTGGAATGAGGTGAGATAGCTTTGTGACGGGCTCCCGGCCATGGTATCTCCCGAAGAACGTTCAAAAGATATGTACCGGAAAGGAGAATGCTTAAGTTGCTTGGATACTACTCCGAAGTCAATTCCTGGATGATAGCCTTAGTGTGAGTGAAGAAATCGCGAGCCACCACGTAATGCTCAGTCTTTTCGTACGGCGTCTCATGTATTCCTTCGGCAGACAAAACATAAATCAGCGCATCAGGGTAGGCCATTACGATTGGCGAATGGGTGGCAATTATGAACTGCGATTCTTTTTTCACGAGTGTGTGGAGAAGCGAAAGCAGCGCCATCTGCCTCGCGGGGGAAAGTGCAGCCTCCGGTTCATCAAGAATGTAGAGGCCGTTACCGCGAAAACGTTCAGTCAGGAGAGCCATAAATGCCTCGCCGTGCGATCTCTCGTGAAGTGAAATATCACCATAAACTAACAAGGCCTCGGGGACTTCTGTTTCGAGATAAGTGGCGGCGTTGTAGAAAGTCTCTGCCCTCAGAAAGAAGCCATCCTTAGGGCGGCGATAGCTACGAACAAGGCGGAGGTATTCACTAAGGCTGCTGTGGGTTTCTTTAGTGGCGAATCTGAAGTTGCGACTGCCTCCCTCCGCATTGAAACCCGCGGCAACGGCAACGGCTTCAAGTAGAGTAGATTTTCCGGTTCCGTTTTCACCCACAAGGAAAGTCACGCCCGGATGCAGATCGAGCATGTCGAGATGCCGGACAGCAGGTATGCAAAACGGGAATTCATCAAAGGAAGGGACCTTTTCGCGCTTCAGCGAAATGCTTCTTATGTACCGGCCAAAGTCTCCGTTTGTTAGCATAGTGGTGATTATAGCAGAAGCAACAGTTTGAGACTTGGAACGACACCCCACGATCAACGCGCGCCAAGAAGCGCGGTTGCCAGGGGGGGCGTCCCGAC
>JAPLKX010000131.1 GCA_026387845.1 Candidatus Hydrogenedentota bacterium
ACGGGTGGGACGTTGACAGTTCCAAGTTTGAAGTTCGAAGTTGAATGATGGGACGGGGGTGGATTGCTGGTTCTTTGGGCATGATAGGTAGGCCTCCGTGGGTTTGACTGTAGGTGTTGTTTCGGTTGTGTTCATAAAAGGCTCTCTGTTTTATATAGGGCGAGTTGTTGTCGTTTTTTGGTGTTTTTGACGGATCGTCAGACTTCGCGTCGTGATATAGTTTTGCGGGACAAGGGGGAATTGGTTGACAAAAGCGGGGTGGACGGGTGTTAGAGATGAAAATAGTTTAACCACAAGAGGCGCAAGAGGGGCAAGAAAATTTATTTTCGAAGAGTGCCGTTAGAGTTCAAACAGTTTGCGCTTCGAAATAGATTTGGTCAGACAAAGGCTGATGCGCAGATAGGAGAATGTCTGTCGGACTTTGGACCCAAGAGGCACTTAAATCAGCCGAGAAAGGCGGACCGACGACGGTCCGACACAAAGGGCACAAAGATTTTATCTGGCGGCAAAGTGTTTGAAAGATAGCTCTTGGGATGAGATGCCGGTTCTGAGTGCGAAGTTCTGGGTTAAAGTGGTGGGAGAAGGGACGTAAGGGACACAAGGGACGTAAGCATGATGAATGATAGAATGTGGAATGATGAACTGAAGACGGAGGAAGAGCTTCCCAGTCCGATTCACCCTTCACCCAACCCTGGACCACCCGTCTCCGAAAACCCGTCCAAGCCCGGCGCCGCGCCGAACAAAGGAGCTCTTTGCCACCCTAAACGTCTCCTCTCAATCAACCACAGTTGAACGGCTATAACGGCTTTTCTCCGTCTCTTCCTCCAGACTCTGGACTCTGGTCTCCGGACTCCAGCGGCTCGATTCCGATGCCGCAGGTGCCGAGTTTTTTGGCGGTGTATCCGCCGTCGGACCTTTTTGTCCAGAAGAGGTTGAAGGTTTTTCGGCCGGCTTCTTTGCCGCTGAACTGGTAGGGTGCGCCGGGATCGATGACGGCGTTGACGGCGTAGCTGTTGATCGGGATAAGACCTTCCAGTTGAATTTTTCCCATGTCTTTGGGTGGAAAGGACCAGACGACTTCCAGCACGGCGTTTTTCAGGGCGTTTTCAGGCAGGCCGGGCATAAGGGTGTAGGTGTTGGCCTGGCCGGGGACAGGGTCGAACGGGATGGTGCGTCCGTCGACCGTTATGGATTCGAGTGTGGCGTCGGGTTGGGCGATGTGTATGGGGATGGATGCGACGAGCGATGGGCATTTGGTAACGCTTATGCGTGAGAATGCGCGGGCGCGGCCGTCGGCGGTCAGGTGGATGTTGAGCATCTCCTGGCCGCCAAAGGCCTCGTAGTCGGCCCAGTGGATGCGCCTGTAGTTATCCACCTGCATGTACGCAACCGATGCCAGAATGGGAACCAGCACGAAAACGGTGGCCACCAACAGGGCAATCCGTTTAGGACGCACGGCCATCACGGGCCAGTTTGGCACAAAGGCTTCGGCGTCGCCCATGGCGCTTTCGGCGCCGCCGATGGCGGGTTCGGGCGTTTCCTGCGACGCGAGGAAGTCGAGCCGGAGTTGCTTAACTTCCTTCAAGATAAGAAGCAGGCGCGCGCTCGATGCGTAAGACCCCCATAGCTGGACCAGGAACAAAAGGACGAAACCGTAGACCATCGCATAGAACATGGGCGGCGTTTCGGTTGTGCCCCATGTTTGGGCCCAGCGGGACGTAGCATAGACGGCCAGAACCATAAAGGGCACCGTGGCCAGCAGGGTTGTGAGGAACTCCTTGCGAACCTGGCGAATGAATGGGGCTTTGACTTTTTCGCGCAGTTCCCGGGCCTTGTTCATGTCGAAATCGTTGAGACTCATTTTTCATTCCTCCAGCAGGCCTACTCTTCGAGTAGGGTGCGCAGTTGTTGGCGCGCCGCGTATAGGCGTGATTTGACTGTACCGGCGTGGATTCCCAGGATGCCGGCGATTTCGGCCACGCTGAAGCCTTCCTCGTAGTGCAGGGAGACGAGCGCCTGCTGGGCGTTTGAAAGCTGCTTGAGCGCCGCCTGCAGGTCGATGGCCTGGTCGCGGGAAGGGTTCATCCGCGGTTCGGTCAGTTGTTCGTTGAAGTAGGACTCGAGCGACATTTGTTGGCGCCGTTTCCGGCGAAGATGGCTGAGGCTCTGGTTGGTTGCGATGCGGTAGGCCCAGCTTGGAAATGCCGCCGGCTCGGCCAGGCGATCAATGCCGCGGCTGATCGCCATCATGGTTTCCTGGAGGACGTCCCATGCGGTGTCCGGGTCGCCCGTGAGACGGACCGCATGGCGCCATAACCGCTCCTGCCAGCGGGTGATCAGCTCGTCGAGCGCCGCGGCCTCGCCGCTTTGGCAGCGGAGCACGAGCCATTCATCGTATACTTGGTCGCGGTGGTCCATAACTGTCATTATAGACGCCCGGGCGGGCAGATCGGTTCATTAAGGTTAGAGCGGGAAAGGCCCGACTTCAGAGAAGTCGGGCTACTCAGAATTGGCCTTTGAACTGGTCGGCATTGGATTTTGTGATGGCGGGGCAGGGTATTAGGTAGGTTTTTTCGAGTGGTTCGCCGTTGAGTTTCTTGAGGGCGAGTTGGACGGCGGTGCTAAATGGTCTTGTCAGACGCGTCATCAGTTGCAGAAATCGTCGGGCTGTGGTATATTTATTCCACTCATTACAAGAGGTATAAGATACATGGATAATGCGTTGACGGATCAACGGCTTGCGCGGGTGTTTGAGCTTCTTGACGGGCGTCTTGCGCGAAATGGTGCGCCGCGTGCGGGGATTGTTGTCTGTGGGGGCGCGGCGATGATTGCGACAGGACTTGTCTCGCGGACGACGACGGATGTGGATATCGTGGCGTTGGTTGACGATGCCCTTCTGTTGGTGGCCCCTGTTCCTTTGCCGGCCCACTTGATTCGGGCGGCAACCGAGGTGGCGGAGACGTTGGGGTTGCCGGCAGACTGGCTGAACAACGGGCCCAGCCGGGATGAGGGCGGTCTGTTTCAAATGGGGCTTCCGGAGGGGTTCCAAGAGAGACTCCATGCGCGTGTGTACGGCAGCCATTTGACAGTCTACTTCGCCGACAGAATCGACCAGATACATTTCAAGCTCTATGCGGCGGTAGATCGCGGAGGGTATCACATTAGCGACCTTGAGGCGTTGCGGCCCACGGATGACGAGTTGACGCGAAGCTGCACGCTGGGCGCTCACGCACGATGTATCGGCCGAATTTGCCGCGTTGTTGAAACGCGTACTTCAGGCACTGGGACATGGAAAAGTCGCTGAAGACATTTAGGGACGGATATCTGGAGACGCTCCTGCGCTTCCTGTGGCGGGAATGGACCGCCTTGGGCGTGGCAGGGCAGGAATGTGCGGGTCTGCACCACGTCATCGATCCGGAGGCACTCCTGCTATTCACTTGTTCCGTGGGGCGCTATGATCAACGGCTCTTTGACGAGGTCATGGATTGGCTGACCAAGAATGGACGCTTTCTGAATATACAGCGCTTGAAGAACATCCTTCGCCGGGAAGCGTTTCGCGGTGGGGCCGTATTGAGTGCCGTGGCCGATTGGCTGTTACAGCGTGACGACCCGGTGAAGTGGCGGCTGCTAGCACGGGTGGTACCACGAAAAAGAGGGGGCGAGCCCCTTTTTTATTTGCCTGACGGGCGGCCATTGCCGCGGTCCGCTAAGAGCGATCCCACGTTTCTTAAGCACGGCTTATTACGAAGCCCGTTGATGGTTCGAGGATACTCGATGCCGTTTTCCGCGGATGCGTTGCCTTGCATTTTCTTGAAGATGCGGGCGCTGTTCGGCGTAAACGCACGATGTGACGCGCTGACGTATCTCCTATTGAACAAGTCAGGCCATCCGAGGGAAGTGGCTCGCGAAATGTATTACTCGCAAAAGGCCATCCACGATGTGATGACTGACCTCGAATGCTCCGGGGTTGTCCATTCGTCAAGACTGGCGCGCGAGCGAAGATTTCGCATCTCATCCGGCAGCGCACCGGTCTTACCGAAGGCCGTGAATACCCTCAAGTGGATCAACTGGCCAATCATGCTGGCCACGGCGGAGTCGGTCTGGTTCATGACGGAAGAACTGCGTATGGCCGTTCTCAAACCGCATGTGGAGTCCTCGGAGATAGTGTTGACCATGAAACCGCTGCTTCAACGCCTTACGCAAACCCATTGGGCGCCGTCGATTTCAATCACGCCATCGCAACAGGGAGTGGCCTTGCTGGAAGCATTTCAGGCCGGGTTCGCAACAGTAGCCGAGTAGCGCGAAAAGCGGGGGTTTAGGAATGGGACGTATGGGACCCATAGGACTTATGGGACGAATGGGGGGAAATGGCGCGGCCAGGGCGCCGCATTGGCCAGGGCGCCGCGTCGGCGGGAACGCCGCTTCTACGTGAAATGCGGGTAGTATCAGAACTGGCCTTTGAATTGGTCGGCGTTTTGCTTTGTGATGGCGGGGCAGGGGATTAGGTAGGTTTTTTCGAGGGGTTGGCCTTTGAGTTTTTTGATGGCGAGTTGGACGGCGGTCCGGCCTTCTTGTTCGGGCTGCTGGTAGCTGGTGCCGGTGAGTTTGCCGGCTTTGATTGCGGCGATGGCTTCTTCGCTGCCGCCCATGCCGACTACGGCGATTTCGGGGCGGCCGGCGTCCCTGCATGCGTCGGCGACGGCGATAGCTTGGGGGTCGCCGTGGACGTATGCGCCTTTGATTTCGGGGAACTTTTCGAGGAGCGTCTGCATCTCTTTGATGGCCTTGCCGCGGTCGCCTTCGTGTGGTACGCGGGCGAGAATCGTGATGTCGGGGTAGTCTTTCAGGACGTCGCGCAGGGCTTTCGAGCGGGCGATTTCGGGGCCGGTACCGAGGAGTTGGTGGAACTCGACGATGCCGCCTTTGCCGCCGATGGCTTCGACGAGTATTTTGGCGGACGTGACGGCGCCGTCATAGGTGTCGGTGCCGCAGAAGGTTTCGTATTGGCAGCCGTCGGCGACTTCGCGGTTGACGAGAATCACGGGGATGCCCGCGGCATTCAACGCCTGCACGCCGCTGACGAGCGGCTCTTTTTTCATGGGTACCAGGCAGACCGCGTCGACTTGCCGGGCGATCATCTCCTGTATCTGCTGGATCTGGGTTACGGGATCTTCCTTGGCGTTGAGGATCGTGACGTCGGCGCCGAGCTTTTTGCCTTCGTCTTCGGCGCCGAGGCGCATATTCTGCCAGTAGGGGTCGTCGAGCGTCATGAGGAAACCGATCTGGGGGCGGTGGGCGCCGGAGGGGGCGTTGGAGCAGGAGGTAGTGGCGAGGACGATGGCCAGTAGGAGAAGAGCGCTGGGGAAATGGGACATATGGGACCTATAGGCCGTATGGGACGTACGGCTGAAGAACAGGCTGGAGGCTGGAGACTGGAGGCTGGAGGAAGAGAGTCCGGGGTCTGGAGTCCGGAGTCTGGAGG
>JAPLKX010000578.1 GCA_026387845.1 Candidatus Hydrogenedentota bacterium
AGAGCCAAGGACATCGTAGACGCGGCCTACGGCAACAAGGACTGCGCAGAGTACAACGACTTCCGCGAGATCCTTGCGCGCGACGACATTGACACCGTCCTCATCGCCACGCCGGACCACTGGCACGCGATCATCTCGATAGCCGCGGCCCAGCGGGGCAAAGACCTCTATTGCGAGAAGCCCATCTCGCTCACCGTGGCCGAAGGCCGAGCCGTGGTCGAGACGATGACACGCCTGGGCCGCGTATACCAGAGCGGCACCCAACGCCGCAGCATCGGCTGTTTCCGGTTTGCGGTGGACGTGGCGCGGGCCGGCATGATCGGAAAAGTCCACACCATCCGGACGTACCTCGAAAAGGGCCCTGAGTGCCCGCCGCAACCGCCTGAGCCCATTCCGCCCGGTTTCGACTACGACTTTTGGCTTGGGCCCGCGCCGGCCGCGCCCTATACGCGGCGGCGTTGCCAAGGCAGCTTTCGCTGGATTTACGACTACTCGGGCGGCCAACTCACGGATATTGGCGCGCATTTCAACGACCTGGCGCAATGGGGCAACGGCACGCAACTATCCGGGCCAAGCCATTATGAGGGCTCGGCACGCTTCCCGAGCGCCGGCATCTTCAACACGCCCGTCGAATTCCAGGTGATTGCCACCTATGCCGACGGCGTGAAGCTCATTTTCCACGACACCGGCCCGCGCGCCGTCAAGTTCGAAGGCGACGAGGGTTGGGTCATCGTGGATGACGACGGCAACGTCGATGCAGAACCGAAATCGATCCTACGCACGCGCCGCATCGTCAAGCAGGACTACGCCAACTGGCAGGGTCACCACCGCGACTTCCTCGAGTGCGTCAAGCGGCGGGGCGCACCCATTGCGCCGCCCGAGGTGGCACATCGGTCGACCACCGTATGCCATATCGGCAATATCTGCCTGCGCCTTGGCCGCGCCCTGCAATGGGACCTCGAGGCCGAGCGGTTCATCGAGGACGACGACGCGAATCGAATGCTCGCGCGGGCCATGCGGTCGCCCTGGCGCCTGTAGGCGAACGACAAAACGCTCTGCTTGAAGTCGAAGACGTGGACAAAATATAGTGCGCGGGCGCGCGCGGGCCTGGCACCTTTCGAATAGGCACAACCGTGGAAAGCGGACATGGCGAATTTCGGCAGCGCATCAGTGAGTATAGTGACGGGCCTTCTCTTTAACGCGGCGGCTTGGGCTGCCTCTCCACCCACGCTCGAGACAGGCAGCGCCGCCCCGGATTTTCGACTTCCAGGCATTGTCGTTAACGCCGGATCGACACCCGCGTGCACCCGCGCCGCGTCCATCGAAGAACGAGAGTTTCAGCTCAGCGATTTCGCAGAAGCCAAACTGCTGTGCCTCGTCTTCACCTGTAACCACTGCCCCACGGCACAGGCCTACGAAGCGGTCCTCATGGAATTGGCCAGGGATTACCAGAATAGGGGTGTCGCCGTCGTGGCCATTTCGCCCAACGATGACCAAGCCGTACGGCTCGACGAATTGGGCTATAGCGACTTGGGCGATTCCTTTGAAGACATGAAGGTTCGCGCCCTGGATCGCAAGTTCAATTTCCCGTACCTCTACGACGGGGCGGATCAGAAGGTCTCTTTGGCTTATGGGCCCGTGGCCACGCCCCACGTGTTCTTGTTCGACGCCGAACGCAAACTCCGCTATTCGGGCCGGCTCACGGACAACGAAAACCCGGCCAAGGCCAAAACGCAGGACACCCGCGACGCACTGGACTGTCTGCTGGCCGGCAAAGCCATCACGACGCCCAAGACACGGCCTTTTGGCTGTTCCATCAAATGGTCCGACAAACGCGCCTCCGCCAGAGAAGCCCTGGAAAAGTGGGATCAAGAAAAAGCCGGCCTCAAGATGGTCTCGCCCGAGGAGGTCGCTGCCCTGGCCAAAAACGATACCGACAAACTCCGCGTCATCAATCTGTGGGCCACGTGGTGCGGCCCGTGTGTCACCGAGTTTCCCCACTTGGTCGAGATCAACCGGATGTATCGCAACCGGCCTTTTGAGCTCATCAGCATCAGCGTGGACGATCCGGCCAATCGCGACAAGGTCCTCGCCTTTCTCAACAAGCACCACGCGTCTTTCCAAAACTACCTATACAATGACGACTCCAGAGATGCCCTCGCCGAGGCCCTGGATACGCAATGGCCTGGCGCCCTGCCCCATACGGTCGTGATCGCGCCGGGCGGCGAAATCCTCTACCGCCACAACGGCCAGTTCGATCCCCTGACTCTCAAGAAGGCCATCGTCGAGAAGATCGGGCGCCACTACTTCTAGGGCGGTTCGAAATGCGGCGGCCGCGTGTTATCCGAAATCAAGACACGAAGCCGCGCATGACTGGAAACCATACAAACGAGAATGATCCGACTCGAAGCAGGATTGTCGGTTCTTCCACCGGATTGTGGGAAGCCTTTAGACTCTTGCGAATCTCCGCCAAACCAACCAGCCAACCAGCAGGATGGGCGCCCAAACCGGCAGCCACACCCCAACCCAAATCAACTTGGTGATCAACACCCGGCCAAATCCAACCAATGACCGCACGGCCTCGGTCGACACTTTGCCGATGCTGAAACTTTGCGCCGGGACCACGGACTCGGCTTTGGGCGCTTCAGTAAAAGTTGCCGTTATGCTGGAGAAAGCCACACGGTGGCTGAGGACACGTTGCCGCCCCTGGATCAGTTCGAGTTGATCGCGCACGCGATTGATTTCGACCTCTATTTTCAGCGTGTCCTCCATTTTGCCGGTCTTGCTGAGATGATCCAGGAGGCGTTCCTCTGTTTTTGTAAGGTTGCGGATGCGCGACTCGTTGTCCACGTACTCTTTGGTTACGTCTTGCGCGTTCACTTGTCTGTTCAGCACTTTCCCAAACGCGTCCAGCGCCTCGAGCGCCCCGTCGAGCTTGTCCGCGGGCACGCGCACCTCGAGAACGACCGTGTGGCGCTCCAGGCCGTCGGTCACTTCATCGAGGTTGCCGACGAATCCGCCCAACGCCGCCGCTTGCGTCGTAAAATCCGCGGCAGCTTTCCGCGCATCATCCGTCTCAATACTTACAAAGGCGGTTTTGATCAGGAATCGGTCCGGCTGAGGCGACGAAGGGACTATGCCACGAATCGCGCCGTTTACATCAACACCTTTTTCCATGACGCCCGCGCCGCCCCCACCTCCTCCGGGGCGGAAAGCTGTGGTGTTCCCCGCGTAATACCCAAGCGACTGAAGCTGTTCCCGTGTTTCCTTAGCTTCTTCCGCCAATTTGGCTCCAAAGAAGAACTCAGCCTTGTCCCCGGCAGCTGGCGCAGATTGCGCCCCGCCTCTAAAGCTGGCCGCCTTATGTTGGGTCGCCCCTGGCAAAAGGACCGCGGCTCCAACAAGCAGCAATACGGCCGCGGCAACCAGAGGTGCCACGCGCTTTACGACAAAGCCGCTTCGCGCCGGCTGTTGCGCTTGTTGCAGGATCCGCTTGCGCCGCAATTCGTCCAATTCTAACTGTGGCGCTGATTTCATGGCCGTTTTTGCCAACCTTGCCAATTGCCGATATTCGGCGACAGTCTCCCGGGCGGCGGCGTTGGACTCCACGAATTCCGAGACAGCCGCGTGCCGCGAAGTGTCTAGTTCATCCAGTGCATAAGCCGCCAGAGTCTCTTCACCAAATGATTTCATGACTTGGTCTCCCGCGCCGGGTTCAGTTCCGATTTGAGTTCCATGCGCAGCGCGTTCAGCGCGTCCTTCATAAGCGCGCTCACTTTGCCCAGCGACACATTCATCACGCGGCTGATCTCGCGATAGTTGAGGTCGTCCTGAAACTTGAGCCGGAACGCTTCCTGCTGTTCCAGAGGTAATTTGGCCAGCACGGCAAGTACCCGCCGGCTGGTCTCATCCTGCACTGCCGCCGCGCTCGCGTCGTCCGGCGCAACAGCCACATCTTTATCCGCCAGATTTGTCATGCGGGATTCCTTTCGGCGCACCGTCAGGGCCCTGTTGCGGCAAACCGTATACAGCCACGCCCCCAGTTGGCCCTCGATCTTCGCCCGGTTCGCCCGGCATAACTGCAAAAACGTGTCCTGGACGACATCCCGCGCCAACTCAACATCATGGACGATACGATAGGCGTACTGAACCAGGGGCTGCTCATACCGGGCCAACACCGCCGCCACCCAATCCTCCCGCGTCAGCAGATCCCGTCGCGTATCGTCCATTCGGTCAACCTCGTTCGACTTTTCCCGCTCTTATAACGATTCAGCCGGCTTTTTGTTCAATTTGAACGTTGAACCATGATCATACGCCGCTGAAGTTCAAGAGTGATTGCCATAGACAATGGCACATTGTAGCGTGCTCCGCGCGCTCCCGGCGGTCTTGAGCGCAGCCCGACGACAGAACGGGCTTCGGGTCCGGCCGGTAGGGCATTCGACAACGCTGCGATGACCTTTACAAACCGGGCGCCAATGAGGTCGCACCACTTGAAGTCTTACAGCAAGTCATGGTCAAATGCTAATCACTGGTCGTCGCTATGACAATAGGGTGGCGCAGCCTGCATCCACGCCATTGGGCGATACAAAAGGAGAAATGAATTATGTGTACACATTGCACTCGTCGGGATTTTCTAGCGGCAAGCACGGTGAGCGGGATAGCGCTGGCTACGGGCCATTTGGCGGCCGCGGCTGCCGCGTCGAGTTCCGCGCCCGCTGCTTCAGCGGCCGCTGCTGATTCAAAGGTCCGAATTTGCGCCCTGATTGCCGGCAAGCCGGGGGAGCGCAGTTGGGCCCCGGCCGAGGCGGAGATCACGGCCGCACGGGACCGCCTGGCACAAGCCGAGAAGAACCTTGGCAACGTCGAGTTCGTTGTCGGCCAGGCCAATAATGCCGAGGAGACCGTTCAGTTGCTGGACAAAGCCGGCCCCGACGTTCCCGTGCTCGTGATCAGCGCGGATATATTCGGCCCGACAAAAGTCATGCCGACAATCTTCGATCAGCGGCGGCCGGCAGCCTTGTTTCAGCTCCCTGTCGTTGGCGGGCACGATTGGTGCCTGGTGAAGCCGTGGCGCGAGGAAGGCCACCGGATCACGCTCTTTAACAGCACCGACTACAACGAACTCGAGCGGGCTGCGGCACTGCTGAGGGTGGTTCCGCTGTTGCGACGAAGCCGGGTGCTCGTTTCCCCGCCGTTCAAGGGCACGCCCGAATCCTACGCGCCGGATAAGGTGAAAGAGCGGCTGGGGGTCGAACTCGTCCAGATCCCCGATGGGCGTTATGACGAAGTTATGGCGAATGTGGATGCCGCCGCCGCGGAGGCCGAAGCGAAGACGTGGCTCGACGAGGCGGAGAGTATCGTCGAACCGGCCCGGGAGGACGTTCTCAAGGCCGCCAGGGCCAGCCTAACCTTGGACCAGTTGATCGCCGAGAACCGGGCTGACGGGTTGTGCGTCGGGACGTGCATGGGCTGGCTCAATCGCGGTTTTCCATGCCTGGGCTTTTCGCGCCTTAACGACCGCGGAATCCCCGCCGCCTGCGATGGAGACACGGACTGCGTCCTCACCATGTTGATGTTCCAGCACGCGCTGAACCGGGCCGGTTTCCTGGGCAATGCGGCGGGCGTGGACACATCCAAGAACGCGTTTCATCTCTCCCACTGCTCGGCCCCGTTGCGAATGGAAGGCCCTGAGAGCCCCAGGTCGCCCTACCTGCTTCGCCGGCATGCGGAGGTCCGTGGCGGTGCAGTGACCGAGGTCCATTATCGCATTGGACAGAAAGTCACCTTCACCAAGCTGGTCCACCTTGACACCCTGTTGATGTTTACAGGGAAGATCATCGAAGTCCCCGAGGTTCCCAAAGGCCAAGAGCGGGGTTGCCGGACGGAAATCGTCGCCGAGGTAAATGACGCCGAGAAGCTGCTGGACAACTGGGGCGGTGGGGCGCTGGGCGCGAGCGCCAAGGACTATTATGCCTCTTTGCACCGGGTGGCCTACTACGGCGACCACACCCGAACGATTCGCCACCTCGCCCACCTGACTGGAATGAAGGTTGTAGAGGAAGTCTGACCGAACAAGACATCGAGCTCCGTCCCACTGTAATGGGACTCGTGAACGAATAGTACACGATGAACATCAATCTTGGGGCTCAATGGGAGAACTTCATTGCCATTTACGTCAAGAGCGGGCGTTATCTTTCGGCCAGTGAAGTGGTACGGGAAGGCCTACGGCTGCTGCAAGAACGCGAGCAACTCCGTCAGGTCCCAGCCAGGACTCGTTCCACAGACGATGTTCTGGGTATTGGACGCCGACGGCGTGGTCGTCGGCATGGTAAAACTCCGCCCTTGCTTGAATGACAAGCTGCGCTTAAACGGGGGACACATCGGTTATTTTGTCCGTCGCGATCAGCGCGGCAAGGGCTATGCGAAGGAGGCGCTGCGCCTTGCCCTCATCGAACTGCGCAAGTTGGGTGAAACGCGGGCGCTGATCACTGTCGATCCGGACAACGCTCCATCGATCAGTGTCATTGAGCGGAACGGGGGCCGTCTCGAGAACATTCGTGACAGACCCCGAAACCGGAAAGCTCCACAAAAGATACTGGATTGAACTAGAGCCCCAACAACCGGCTGCTGCGGACGGCGAGGAAGCCGCCACAGACCCGCAGCTTTAGATGAGCAGAGATGACCGACACGTACGTAGGCATTTTTTGCGAGATTGTGCAAGGGACGCGCCGCGGGGAATAAATGGAATAAATGGTGACCCCACCGTTTACCCCCGTTTACCCCCGTACATGTCACATAGTCGGACGCTACTGCAAGAAGTACTAATACACCAAACTTAAGAAAAAAACCGATCCTGATGTCCTTTTTCGCGCTCTCATTTGGTTTTCCCTCTTAAAGGTTTTTTTCTCCGCTTATATCTAACCGCAATAACCGCAACTGCAACTAATGCGATTACTGAGACCAAACCAGTGATCATACCGACTCGCAAGTGAGACGAGGACGCTGCAACGTTTTCGGAAGTCACAGTAGCCTCTGGAGTCGATATTGTTTCTAAAGAAGCATCAAGCATATCTTTCTTGCTGTCATCGATTGCATCCGCCCCGATTGATTGCGCGGTGGGTACCAGACCCTCCAGTACTGACTCTTCAATCCATTTGCCTTGATAGTACTTGAGTATCTCCTCCGACCCGTCTGAATACTTCTTGATTACGTCCACGCTCGCCGGAAGGGTCAAAGCATCCAATTGGAACTGCTCGGGCGGCACGTCAACATCAAGCTTCAGGTCCGTAATATCGCAAGTGGCGGTACGCATCACAAGGGCGGATTCATAACTATTCAGGTAGCTGTTCGAAAGGACATCGTCTAACGTGACCGGGGCTAAGGCTTTCCAGTCGGACTCTCCCTCATTCATGAAGCTTCGCTGTATGAGGCGCACGGGGAAAAACAACCCCGGCTTTACCTCTTGCACTGTGACTTCATCGTCAACGCGAACTGAACCATTGGGATGGTACGCAATTACGCGTGTGATTAGAAAGGACATGTCGGGATCTATAACATATTGCACTTCCGGCTTTCCCTTCCCCTCACCTTCGACATACCCCCGCTCCACTACGTACAGTTGTTTCCCCGATTGCGTCGTAAACGCTCTTACGGTCCATTCCGCCTTGATAGACGTATCCTTGATCACCTCGGAAAGCATTCTCTGTCCAGTACCAAATCCATATTTCATTAGGTCCACTAGCCGAGTCAATTGTAGAGTAACGTCTCCATCTTCGGAAAGGCGATCCTTTGAGGCATGCTCGTACAAATACGCGGTTCCTGAGCCAACAGACCACGTCGCTACGTACTCATTGTTCTTAACGACCCGCTCAGTTTGGTTGACGCTTGTTTTTTCATTTTGGGCCTTCTTAACTGTCTCCGCTTGTTGTGTAGTTTCAATCCACAAAGATTCGCCCTTGCGGATCTCCTTATAGGCGCACCCGCCAATTTCCTTTTCTTGTTTGTTTTCTCTTGTGAGTGTCATTGACATGTCAAATGAGTAGGACGAGATTTTAGCTCTCGCTGCTTCCTGGTGAGCACAAAAAAGGTCAAGTAATTCTTTGGATGATTCAGCCCATGCGCCCGTTGCAGCGACAGTCACTGCGACTACTACATACCTAAGAATATCTTTCATTTGGGGCAATATCCCTATTTTGTTATCTATTAACTATATTGTAGTATAAGTGGTCCAACCGAAAAGTTACCCCCGATCCTGTTTTGCTTTCGGATGCCTTTCTAACAGCATAAACGTGTACACCTTTACGAAATACAACGGAAAAGTGAATGCAGCGCTTGCAGGCATTGCTTCTTACAGAATTCTCACTCAACCAATAAACGCGCCTGGTCCGTCAGGGGTTGACGAAGTTCCATATCTCGCCAAATCGCTTGTATGGCGCCGTCAATCGCGGCAGGGTCTTTTTCGCGTACCAGGAATCCAATGACGTCATGTTTAACGGCTTCCGGAATGAAACCTGTGTCCGTCGCGACGATCGGGACATTGCAGGTCATAGCTTTCGAATCGCAGTGTTTACCTTTAGACTCTTGCGAATCTCCGCAAAACCAACCAGCCAACCAGCAGGATGGGCGCCCAAACCGGCAGCCACACCCCAACCCAAATCAACTTGGTGATCAACACCCGGCCAAATCCAACCAATGACCGCACGGCCTCGGTCGAC
>JAPLKX010000374.1 GCA_026387845.1 Candidatus Hydrogenedentota bacterium
GTTTGACCTGCCGGGTCTGGCGGGCACGGCGCTGACGGTGGGCTCCGAGTCGGGGAAGGGGCGGACCGTGGTGGTGAGCGACGATGCGCCGGGGCAGATCGCGGGGGCGGACGTGCTGATCGATTTCACGCACGCGTCGGCCTGCGTAGGCAACGCCCGGCTCGCGGCGACGGTGCGCAAAGCCGCCGTGATCGGGACGACGGGCCTGGATGCCGGGCAGAAAGAAGAGTTGGAGCGGGTGGCAAGCACGATCCCCGTGGTGTACGCGCCGAACATGAGCGTGGGCGTGAACCTGCTGTTCAGACTGACGGCGGAAGTGGCCGGGATACTCGGGCTCGAGTACAACGTCGAGATCACCGAGGTCCATCACAACCTGAAAAAAGACAGCCCGAGCGGGACGGCGGTGCGGCTGGCCGAGATGGCGGCGGCGGCGCTCGGGCTCGATTATGAGGAGGACGCGGTTTACGGGCGTCACGGGATGGTGGGTGAGCGGCCTCAGCGCCAGATCGGCATACACGCAATCCGGGGCGGGGACGTTGTGGGCGAGCACACGGTGAGTTTCATCGGGTGCGGCGAACGAATCGAGCTTTCGCACAAGGCCCACAACCGGGACAACTTCGCCCGCGGCGCGTTGCGTGCGGCGCGGTTTGCGGTCGCGGCGCCGCCGGGGCTGTACGACATGCAGGACGTGCTGGGGCTAAAATAGAGGTGGCCGGTGGTCGGTGGACGGTGGACGGTGGACAAAGAGGAGCCCGCCGAGGCGGGCCTGGAACGGAACCATGCGGCGGTTGAAATGGGTTGTTGCGGGCTTGGTGGTTGTGGCGGTGCTGGCCGTAGTGGCGGCGGGTGTCAGGGTGTGGATGCGGGGTCCGCAGCCCGTGGGCCGGCCGACAAGCGCTCCCGAGGGGCCGGGCTGGATCGACCTGCTCGACGTGGCGCACGCCGCCAACTGGCGCAACGCTACCGACAACAAGGACATCTTCGAGATCCGCGACGGCACCCTCCACATCTACGGCCGAACCGTTTACCCGCTGCGATACGTGGGCTATATGTCCGAGCGATTCGCGGATTTCGACCTCCACCTCGAGTTCAAAACGGCCCGGGGCGCCAACAGCGGGCTGTTCCTGCGGGCGCAGCCCAACGACCCGGTTTACCGCGGGTTTGAAATCCAGATACTCGACGACTACGGCAGGAACCCGTCCAAGCATGGCACCGGCGCCGTCTACGATGTGGTGACGCCGATGTTCAACGTCACCATGCCGCACGGGCAGTGGAACTCATTCGATATCAGCGTCCGCGGCAAGACCTTGGTGGTTTTTGTCAACGGCTGGAAAGTTATCGATACCGATTTTGGTTATCTAAAGGAGCCGGTCGGGAAGTTTAAGGTCCCGTTTGCCGATCTGCCGCTCGATGGATACGTGATGCTCCAGGACCATGGCGGCGAGGTCTGGTTTCGGAACATCCGGGTCCGCGCGGCTGGCGGCGCGGGTGCGTAACCTGGCGCACGAGCGTTTTTTTGTTGAATATTTCGCATGATTCAAGGTATTCTGAGTTTGGTTGTTTGGCGCAGTCGGCAATTGGTTATTGCGTCTGTTCCGGGCATTTTCACATGGGCGACAGGAGAGGATGAGACGATGCAGATCTACGTGGGCAATTTAAGTTACAGGACGACGGATGCCGATTTGCGGGAGGCTTTCGAGCGTTTCGGGCGTGTCGACAACGTCCAGATTATCATGGACAAGGTTACAAACCGGTCGCGTGGTTTTGCGTTTGTGGAAATGCCTGATGCGTCTGAGGCCAATGCGGCAATCGAGGGCATGAACGGTAAAGACGTGCAGGGCAGAGACTTGCGAGTTAACGAAGCGCGGCCACAAGCCGAAAAACGCCCGCCAAGGCCCGGCGGCGGCCGTGGCGGCGGCTACCGCTAATTGTAACTATTTGGCAAGCTAGAGGCGGCGTCCCGCCGCTTCATCCAGCGCTCAACTCTGAAGCGGCGAGGACGCCGCTTCCACGGAACCGCTCCAACCGCCTTGCCTTAAATGACTTCCAAGTGGTCGGGTCCCGGGAATTGTGGGAATGGCGCGTGGGGCTCGGTTTGATACCAGAACCCTACGGAGGCGATGTCGTCCTGGAGGGGCAGATACCTGCCCTGTGACCGCCAGCCGAGCGCCTGTATGGTGACGCGCAAATCTTTCTCGAACCGGATTGGGTCCATGATGTGCCACCTGTACATCCCGAACCGCTGCTGGGACTGGTAGAGGCCGTCGGGCCGGATGACTTGGTGAAGGCCCGCGTAGGCGGTGGAGAACTCCTGGTACTTCCCGGCCAGTTCGAAATTGTATGAGCCGCAGAAATAGTCTTCGGTTCCGGTGCCGCAGATGGTGGGGAACTCGGTGTCGCCGTCCATGAAGAACTTGATCTCGCCCTCGCCCCACCACCCGGTGTTGTTGACGCCCCACGCCAGGTAGGTTCCCACGTAATGGCCTTTGCCGCGGACGCCCTCGAGGATCGTGTAATCCTGCTTGTAGCGGAGGGGGTTGGTGCGCCGCCATTGGGCGTGGAGGTACGCGGCGTCGTCGGGAAGTTCGGTGAGGGTGTAGTTGACCTGATAGTAGAGAACAATAGCGCCGGGGCCGACGTTTTCGCACGTGACCCGGCACCGCTTCCTGAACGGCATCTCCCAGTAGCAGTTGAACGCGCAGCCGGGGTTGACGCAGACGGCCAGCGAGTTGAGGTGGGCGTACGTTCCCCAGCCCATCCCGAAGAAATCGCCCAGCGGTGTTTCGATGCTGGGCGTGGCCTCACCGTCGTAATAGACGCGCAGGATCGTCGTTCGCCAGTTGCCGGTGGGCGTCATCCAGATTTGCTGGATAGCGCCGGGGCCTTCGATGTCGGCAATCTCGAACGTCTGGCCGGCATTGATCGCGACGCTCGGCGAGATTTTCCATTTCTGGCCGAGATCTCTGGCGCAATGCGCGCCCATCCCTTCGGTAGCCATGCCGCCTTGGCCTTTTTCGCCCTTGAAATTCTCAGGCGAGATTGAGCGGGTTTTGGCGTTGGAGAGGCGAGAGAGGTTGCCGAGGCTGAGGTTGAGGCCGTTATACATGCGTGGCTCCTTTTGATCGGACGGATCAGACGGATCGGACGGATCGAACCTATAAAATGTTTTTCATGGCTTGTTCGATCGAGGCTTCCTCTTCAGTAATCTGGGGGACCTTGTGCAGCGACCAGACCTCTTCGTGCTGGACGGCGCCGCCGTCAGGGGGGAGTTTGGTGAGCGGGCCGAGCGTCTCGACTTCGAGAATATCGGCGTTCGTGAACAACTCTGTGTTGCAGCCGAAATCGGGGTACGAACCTTTGTCGTTGGCCGTGTAACGCTTCACGAACAGCTCGCCGTTGAGGAGGTACGCGGCCCAGCCCCGCTTGTTAAGCAGGCCGGCTTTCTGCGGGGTAGTCGCATTGGGATCCTGGCGCAACTGGATGAACTTGTTGCCCCAGATCCATCTTGGGTCGGCCATCTGCGTGTAATGCCAAAGCACGAGCGGGCGCGCGGGCAACAGGTATTCGGTGTGCGGGATGAACTTTTCCTGCGGCAGGATCGCCCGCCCGCCTTGCGCCATCACACTCAACGCCCACGGCGCCAACTCGATCTCCCACCGGTTCAGGTTTTTCATGGTATGCAGGACGCGCACCTCGCCCGACGGGGCCATGGTAACGGCCATCTGTTTTTGGAGGCCGTTGACGGTTTCAGGCGGCGGCGTCAGCGTGAGCGTTTTGCCGTCCCAATCGGCGTTGACGGGCGCGTTGTCGGGAAAATAGGTGCGCGGCTTGGCTTCCGGCGCGCCACGTTTTGCCCGCCCACGAACCCGACCCGGATGATGCGCGGCCCGACGTCCGTCGTGGCGATCAACTCGACCGTGCCGTTGGTGACCCGCACGCAGTTCGGCCACCCGCCATACGGCACTTTTTCCATGGTCACATCCGCGGCGAACGCGGCGGAGCTTAATAGGAACAGGCAAAGCAGCTTGTTAAACATGGTAAAACCTCCCCTCATGTAAAAAGGAAAGCCTAGCATAGCGGGGGCGATGCCGCAAACAAGTCAGGCCAGATGCTGAAACAAAAGATGCCCCGCGCGCGAAAAGTGGGACACCCCTCACAACGCGCGCCGAAGACGGCGCGGCCGGGGGGCGTCCCAACAGACCTTACGCGGTGCCGCCGATGGTTAGCTCTTTGATTCGGATTGTGGGCTGGGCGTCGGTGACGGGGACCCACTGGCCTTCTTTTCCGCACGAGCCGATGCCAAACCCGAGGTCGGAACCGACGGCGTCGATGTTCATCAGGACGTCCGGGCCGTTGCCGATCAGGGTTGCGCCGCGGACGGCTTTTTCGGCCTTGCCGTTCTCGATCAGGTAGCCCTCGCTCACCTCGAACACGAAATCGCCGTTGAGCGTGTTGACCTGCCCGCCGCCCATCATTTTTACGTAGAGGCCGCGGGGCGTCGAGGCGAGGATCTCGGCGGGATCGGCGTTCCCCGGCGCGATCATGGTGTTTCTCATGCGTGGCACGGGCTTGTACTCGAACGACTGCCGGCGGCCGTTGCCGGAGGGTTCGAGATTCATCTTTCGGCAGGTGCGCAGGTCGTTCATGAAACTTACGAGCCGGCCTTTATCCACCAGCACGGCTCTGCGGGTGGGCGTCCCTTCATCGTCGACACTCGACGAGCCCCGCTTGAACGGGATCGTGCCGTCGTCGACGATGGTGATTTCCGGCGTGGCGATCATTTCGCCGAGCCGCCCGCAATACTTGGATATTTGTTTGTCGATGTGATCGGCTTCGAGACCGTGGCCGACCGCCTCGTGAACCATGGTGCCGCCCGCCTCGCTCGAGATGACCACCGGCATCCGGCCGGTGGGCGCGGGGGCGGCGTCGAGCATGAGGCTGGCCTGCTTGGCCGCTTTGAGCGCCGCGGCTTCGGAATCCTCGGTGTCAAAGAATTCAAAACCCATCGCGCCGCCGATGGGCCGCCGGCCGGTTTGCATAACGCCCTTGTCGGAGGCGACCGCCGCCACATAAAAACTGACTTGGGGCTGCACATCCTCGACATACCGGCCGTCGCTGTTCACGATGACAATTCGCCGCAAAGAATCGGCGTACGAGCACATCACCTGTACGATCCGCCGGTCGTGCGCCCGCACGATCCGGTCCGCCGTGACCAGCATGGCGACCTTGCGCGCGGTGGGGACTTCGGCGGGCGGGACTTTGACGGGCATGGCGTACCGTTCCGGCTTGAAGTCGAAGTTGTAGGCGCGCTTGTCCGCCGACACGCCGCCCGAAACCGTTTTTGCGAGCGCCAGCAGGCCGTTGCGCGACACGTCGTTCGAGTAGGCGTACAGGGTCCGGTCGCCGATCAGCAGGCGCAGGCCGGCGCCCACGTCCGTGCCCGAGGACACGCGGTCCACCTTGCCGTCCTCGAACGTGATCCGTGCCGAGACCCGTTCCTCGAGGAAGATTTCGCCGAGATCCCCGCCCTTGGACAAGGCCAGTTCGAGCACTTCACCCGCGTAAGTCAACAGGTCCGCCACGGCAGCCGCCCTCTTTCCCAAAGGCCCAGAAAAAACACGCTTGACCAGACGAGCATAGGCCAGCCATGCAAGCGGGATCAACTGGGGACAATGTGGATACCGTGGACATAGTGGACGCTGTGGACATGGTGGACGCAGTGGACGGTTTGCTGTTTTGTCGAGGAATTGTGTTTTAGCGGAGCCTTCAGTATACTACGGCCGTTCCAAGGTTGGGGTTGTTAAAGAGACTCGTGGCAACACGTTGAAGGAGGCAAAATGCATATCCGCAAGTTGACGAAATCCGGGGCGGCTCCCGCACAAAGTCTTGTTGAGGTTCTCGATATCATCACCTATCTGCTCAACATTTTCAGCACAATCACGCGCATTTTGCAGAAGTAGCCGCGCCTTCAATTGGACAGACGCACGGGAACGAATGATGTCCCGCATGACCTGGAATGACTGGGCTGGCGCCAAAGCCACCCCTTATAGCCGTTTAGAACAGCATCGCCGAGACGCGAAAAGCAGGGACAGACACGATTTCCAAACTGCCGGAAATCGAGTCAGTCCCTGTTTTTCGCTTATGCCTTTTTAGGGGTGGTTGATTTGATGTAGGCGTGGATGGCCCTGGCGGCTTTTTTGCCTGCGCCCATGGCTTCGATGACGGTTGCGGAGCCGGTGACGATATCGCCGCCGGCATACACGCCGGGGAGGTTGGTGGCGCCGGTTTCGGGGTCGACGATGATGTTGCCCCACTTGTTGAGTTGGAGGCCTTTGGTGTTCTTGGTGAGCAGTGGGTTGGCCTGATTTCCGAGCGCGTGGATTACCATATCGCAGTCGATGGTGAACTCGGAGCCTTTGACGGGTATGGGCCGGCGGCGGCCTGAGGCATCCGGCTCGCCGAGTTCCATCCGGATGCATTCCATCCCGATAACCTTGTTGTCTTTGTCGGCGAGGACCCGCACGGGGGCGGTGAGGAACTTGAACTCGACGCCTTCTTCGCGAGCGTTTTCGACTTCCTCGGCGCGTGCTGGGACTTCCGCGGCCGAACGCCGGTAAACGATGGCGACTTTTTTCGCGCCAAGCCGCAGCGAGGTCCTGGCCGCGTCCATGGCGACGTTGCCGGCGCCAACCACACAGACGCGCTCGCCGACGATCACCGGGGTGTCGTAGTCGGGCCGGTAGGCTTTCATGAGGTTGACGCGTGTGAGGAATTCGTTTGCGCTGAACACGCCGATGAAGTTTTCGCCGGGGATGCCCAGGAACATGGGTGCGCCCGCGCCGACCGTGATAAACACCGCCTTGTAGCCGGCGTCCATGAGTTCTTTGACTGTGTGGACCTTGCCGATGATCATGTCGAGCTGGATTTCGACGCCGAGGCTCTTTACGTAGTTGACTTCGCGGTTGACGATGACTTTGGGCAGCCGGAATTCGGGGATGCCGTAGCGGAGTACGCCGCCGGTGTCGTGGAACGCCTCGAAAATGGTGACTTCATACCCCATCTTGGCGAGGTCGCCGCCGCACGTCAGGCCGCCGGGGCCGCAACCAATCACGGCTACTTTGATGCCGTTGGATTTGGCTTTGACGGGCGTGACGGGCGCGTTGGCCGCTTCCCAGTCGGCCGCGAACCGTTCGAGTTTGCCAATGGTGACGGGTCGGGACGTTTTGGCGAGTATGCAGGTTTTCTCGCACTGGTTTTCCTGCGGGCAGACGCGGCCGCAGATGGCGGGCAGGCTGTTCTTGTCTTTGAGAATGGCGGCGGACTTGGCAAAATCGCGATCCTGGATGGCCTTGATGAACCCGGGGATGTCGACCTCGACCGGGCAGCCTTTCATGCAGGACGGGCGGGCGCACAGCCGGCACCGCATCGCTTCCTCGAGCGCCTTCTGTTCGGTATAGGCGAGGTTGACTTCTTCAAACGTACTGCGGCGTACTATCATCCGGTCTATGAGGGTGGCCACAAACCCGACGGCCTCGTTCTGGAAATCCTGCGGCATGAGCAGCCGGCCGTTCCGGGCCTTCATCTCGGCGGCGACATAGAGCCTGCACTCGTGCGGCTCGGGGGCGGGCGCGGGCTCGCCCATCGTCTCGACCGCCTTGGCTTCCATGGACCGGTAGGCCCGCTGGCGCGACATCAGTTCGACGAAATCGACCTCGGCGCCGTCGAACTCCGGCCCGTCCACGCAGGCGTACCGGGTTTGCCCGGCCACGGTGACGCGGCACCCGCCGCACATCCCCGTCCCGTCGACCATGATGGGGTTGAGGCTTACCACGACGGGGACGCCGTACTTCTTGCAGCAGTCGACAACGGCTTTCATGTGAGGGACGGGCCCAATGGCGACGACCTCGTCGATTTTTTCGCCGTTCTTGATTCTATCTTCGAGGATTTGTGTGGCAAACCCGTGGAATCCGAACGACCCGTCGTCGGTGCTGTAGATGACCTCGTCGCTGACCTCTGCCATTTTGTCCTGCCAGAAGAACAGGCCCTTGTTTCGCGCGCCGATGATGCTGACGACCCGGTTTCCTGCATCGTGGTAGGCTTTGGTCTGGGGGTACATCGGGGCAACACCGAGGCCGCCCGCCAGGCAATAAATGACGCGGCCGCCCCGTTCGATGGGGCGATCTTTACCGAGCGGGCCGACGACATCGTGGAAAAACTCGCCGGCCGCGAACGCGCCCAGCTTGATGGTCCCTTTGCCGACTTCCTGGAGCACGAGCGTGATGGTGCCGGCGTCGGGATCGCTGTCGGCGATGGTAAGGGGTATGCGCTCGCCGTGCTCATCGCCCAGGACCAGCACAAAATTGCCGGGTTTTGCGGCGCGCGCAATGAGGGGGGCGTTTACCACGAACTCCTTTACCTTGTCGGCCGGCTCTTCCTTGCTCACGATGCGAAACATCAAAAACTACTCCTCAAAATCGACGAAACGGCACCGCCTCTTAAGCCTTCCGTTGAGCCGGCGACCCATGCAGAATTGTAACCCATTTGCGGGGGATCTTGCCGAACCTGCCCAGTTGAACTTGCCGCGGATTATAAAATCCGGAGGCCTTTGAATCAATTAGCAGCAAAAGCCGTATGGGGGTCGCCAATCAAGTCTTGAGGCCGGCCAGGTCGGGCTGGATGGATCTGTTTTCGGCCAGCATCTCTTGCCAGGTGAGACGTGATTTTCGTTCGCAGGCGTCCCTGCCCAGGATGGAGGCGAGTGTCGAGTTGATGCTGGGCTCGACGGTTGGGTTTTGGCAGTCGCCTTTCTTGATACAGTCGTGGAACGTGGCGATATTAGTAACGGCCCCGCGTTGGTACAGGCCTTCGGTCTTTCCGCCGGCCCACCCCGCATTGTTGCCCAGCATCCTGACGCGGCCGTTGTACGAAGTCTCGAGATGGCCGTTGAGGCAGAATGCCAGGGCGTCGCAATGCCATTCGTAACGGTTTCTGAGATGTTCGCCGATGTGGTTGAGCAGCAGGCCATCGGCAAACTCGTACGTGATCGAGAGTGCGTCATGGGAGTCGCCGTGGGGATTGTTGCGGGCGATGCGCGAGGAACCGATGGCGCTCACGGGCAACTGGCCGGCAATCCACAGTGCGGCGTCGACGGCATGGATTCCGGCATTGACGTGGAGCCCGCCGCCGATCGCGTTGTCATTCACCCAGACAAGCTTCTGGAGGCGGCTTTCGATGTTTTCGGTCAGGGGCGGGTCGTCGAACCCTTCGTCGGTATATTGCGAGCAGATCATGCCCAGCGGCCCGACATCGCCGCGCTGGAGTCGTTTGATGCCTTCGATGATGAGGGGGTCGGTGCGCATCTGGAAATCGATCAGGAACAGTTTACCGGCGCCCTTGGCCCGTTTTGCGGCTTCAAGCACGCGCAACGCGCCCGGCACATCGCATGCAACCGGCTTGGCCATGTACACGTGCAAGCCCGCCGCGACGGCCGCCTCAACGTGATCCGCAAAACAGTACGGCGGCGTCTCGAGGAAGATCGCGTCAATGCCGCTGTCGACCACGCCCCGGTAGCCGTTGAGGCCGCTGAACCTCTGTTTGGCGTCGACGCCGAATTCGTCACCGGCCTTGTTGACCACGTCTGGAAAATAGTCGCACATGCTTTTGATGTGATACCCGCCGTGGTCGCGGATCATCTTGGTGATCATCCGGCCGCGGCCGCCGAGCCCGATAATCCCGATTTCAATTTTCGAGTTCGCGTCTTGCCCCAAGGCGGGCGTCATCAGAGAAGCCGCCGCCACACCGCCCAAAAACGCCCTGCGACTACACCCCGCTTTGTTCATTGCGCGCCTCCCGCAAATGTTTAGACGCCGATTATACACAACTCGCCATCCCATCTCCTTCTGATGCATTTTGTAGGCGCGGTCGTCTCGCCCGCGCCGTCCAGACCACAGGCTTCACATCAAAGGACGAGCTTTTTCCCAAGGACAACCGGAGTGATCGCAGCTTGTTGCGATCACATCGCCTCTGGTGCAGAGCATCGGCCGGGGCGTTGACGGCGCGGGCGAGACGACCGCGCCTACAAAGCGCCTGAATTAAACGGCCTTTTCTTAAAAAAAACCGCGATCATGGTAAGGTAGATAGTCCACTGCGGAGAGGTGACCGAGTGGCTGAAGGTGTCCCCCTTTTGGGGCGCAGGCAATCTGGACGGTGCGGGCTGGAACCGCGTCTACTCGCATCGCGGAAGTCTGCGTCAGAATTGCGGGTTTTTAGGCGACGGCACGATTCTCCCAGTACTGTTTCATGTGACTTGGCAAGAGACATGGACATCCCCTCCCTTGGTTCGTATAGTTATTTGTCCCGAATTTGCACGGTATCTTAGAAACCCGGAAGATTTCGAGCAAGAGGGGGACACCCCTCTTGCATCTTCCCCGCACAACTCCAAACGATAGCCACCACCA
>JAPLKX010000673.1 GCA_026387845.1 Candidatus Hydrogenedentota bacterium
AGCTGCCTAAGCAGATGAGTTTCATGCAACTGGCCGGCGACAACCTGCAGTTGACGGCGTTCAAACGCGCCGAAGACCGGCCTGCCAGCTACGTCGTGCGCCTGTTCAACCCGACGGACATGCCGGTCTCGGGCGAGTTGAGGCTGTTCAAGCCGGTGAAGCAGGCCTGGCTCACGAACCTCAATGAAGAACGAGAGAAAGTGCTCAAACCGGCCGCCAACTCGATACCGGTCGAAGTTGGAAAGAAGAAGATCGTAACAGTCGAGTTTCTCTTTTAAAGCCCCGGAGGGGCGGGCCAAGTTAACTTGGGGCAGCGCCCCAGGAACAAGAGTCTCTTGTTCACACGAAGCTATCCCAAACCTGCGATTCTGACAATTGGACACCGCTTAAGGCAGTCCGCTTATGGTAGCGCAGGCGTCTCTGTCTGTGGTCCAACCGAAGATCAGTTGCACGTAAGAACGCCTCTCTCTACTCCTTTTCCGACACTGTCCAGACAATCATATTTCAGCAGGGCCTCTGGGCTGTCAATGCGGTGGCGCCGCTGCAGGCGGATCGTACGCCCTGTGCCGCCTCAAGAATCGCAAAAACGGTCAAGCTTCGAAATGCTGACTCCGGTAGAATTGCATTTATGAGGCGACCAGCAATGAAAGACTTCACGTTGCGGATGCATAAGGAACGGATGCTGCGGGTTCTGGTATACATCCAGCAACACCTTGATGATCCACTCCGGCTGGAGATACTTGCGGGAATTGCCTGCTTGGCGCCACATCATTTCCATCATGTGTTCACCGGGATGCTTGGAGAATCGCTGGCGCGCCACATCCGGCGGCTTCGGCTGGAACGCGCCGCATGGCGATTGAAGCTCAGCAGAATGCCGGTGGTGCAGATCGCGCTCGAAGCGGGCTATGACACACACGAGGCATTCAGCCGCGCATTCCGCAACGGCTTCAAAGCGTCGCCCACGCAGTTCCGCCGCCGTCATGGCACGGCGTATCAGCTTCAGGTGCCGTCCGGAGTCCACTACTGCGACGGCGTAACGCTTAAAGATTTCCGGGCGACACGAACGGGAGTCAAGACCATGACCGTAACGATTAAACAACTTGGACCGATGCGCGTGGCATTCATGCGTCACGTCGGACCATACAACGAGGTCGGTCGGACGTGGGATCGATTCATGATGCTCCTTGGTAAGGAGGGATTGCTGGGCGGCGATACCCAGTTCATCGGTATCTGCCATGACGATCCGGCGGTGACGCCGCCCGACAAAATCCGCTACGATGCGTGTGTGACGGTGGGTGCCTGTTTCAGGCCTCAAGGCGAGATCGGCGTCCAGGTCCTCGCTGGAGGTGATTACGCCGTGATAACGCACTTCGGTCCGTACGAGAAACTCGGCGAAAGTTATGCCAAGTTGCTCGGTCAATGGTTACCGCGCAGCGGACGGGACCTGCGTTCGACACCTTGTTTCGAGATCTACCTAAATTCGCCGGAAAACACCGATCCTGCAGATCTGGTGACCGATCTCTATGCACCGCTTGAGCCGATGCAAGACATTCTGAGACGGTAAACACCCCCAGCACCTCCGAGGCGGGGGACAGAACCGGCGGCAGTCGTGATCCCCTCCCATGGAGGGGCGGCCGCAACCGATGTCGTATTAGGATGTGGACGGGGTGGGTCCGTCGCACGTATAGAGGAGAGACAAGACATGCCAGGCCAGAAGATTGACCTCTACAAACTGTACAAAGACGAATACGTGACACCAAGAAAACCGATATTGGTCAAGACCAAGCCAGCGCAATACCTAGCTATCAGCGGTCAGGGTGCACCGGGCAGCGACCGGTTCTCCGCCTGCATCGGCGCGCTGTACGCCGTGGCGTTTACGATTAAGATGACACGCAAATTCGCCCGCAAGCAGGACTACGCGGTGTGTAAACTCGAAGGCCAATGGTTCTTCGAAGCGGATCCCGCAAGAATCCCAATGGACAAGTGGCAATGGAAACTTCTGATTCGCACACCCGACTTCATCAATGAGACCGACCGCCAACAAGCCGTCGCCACGCTGCGGGAAAAGCGAAAGCCCCATGAAGTGGAGGAAGTGAAGCTGGAAACAATAAACGAAGGTCAATGCGTGCAGATGCTGCACATCGGGCCGTACGACCGCGAACACGAGACGATTGCGTTGATGCGAGCCTTTGCCGAACAGAAGGGACTCAAGCTTGTCGGGCCGCACCACGAGATCTATCTATCTGATCCGCGCCGCACGCCACCTGAGCGATTGAAGACAATCCTGCGCGAGCCGGCGAAGAAATCCTAGCGCCTTCCTCAAGACTCCAAGTATTGCCCCGAATCAACATACAATCACGGGGGGCGGGATAGACTGTGACCGTGGAGGGGTGTAACAGGGCTTATGTCACGCCCTCTCACGGCTCAACCTCTGCAAGAAACCTATCGGGACCGTTCCCCAGGCTGATGCGTATACCGCGTGCAGAAGCTTGAACGCGCGGTACTATTGCAGATTTTCCCCCGAATAACTATGATTAGCACGTTGATCGAGCAAAAGATCGACCCAGCATATTCAAAGGGAGGTTTTGGATGCCTTACGACCAACTGGATCGACACAACCTTGTCATCAAACCGCTGAGCGCGCGGAAAGACAAGGTCTACATCGAGCGCGACCATGTGCCGGTGACGGCGCAGCCTCAGCCGCTGCCCCCCAAGGCGCAGGCAACCATCGACGAGACGGTCCAGCGGTTGCGCCTGGCGCGCCAGGCGGGGAAATCGCGGATGCTGACGTTCGGCGCGCACGCGATCAAAAACGGCCTCGCGCCGGTGTTTATCAAGCTGATCGAAGACGGCTGGATCACGCATCTCGCCACCAACGGGGCGGGCATTATCCACGACTGGGAGTTCGCGTTCCAGGGCCATAGCAGCGAAGATGTCCGGGCCAACGTCCCGCGCGGCGAGTTTGGGTCGTGGCAGGAGACGGGCTTCTACATCAACCTCGCCATTATCGTGGGCGCATACCTTGGATACGGTTACGGGGAGTCCGTGGGCGCGCTGGTAGAGCACGAAGGGCTGGAAATTCCATCTGAGGAAGTCCTGTTGAAGCAAATTTGCGCGGCGAGCGTCCATCCGGCCAAGTCGGCGGCAGCCGCGGACCTGCTGGATGCGGTGCGCACGTTCAAGCTGGCGCCGGGCTTCATGCCGGTGCCGCACCCGTTCAAGCGATACGGCCTGCAAGCCGCCGCATACCGGCTCAAGGTACCGTTCACAGGCCATCCCATGATTGGCCACGACATCATCTACGTCCACCCGATGAACCACTGCGCCGCAATTGGCCGCGCCGCCCAACGTGACTTCCTCACGTTCGCCCACAACGTGTCCAACCTCGACGGCGGCGTGTACATCTCGATCGGTTCGGCGGTGATGTCGCCGATTATCTTCGAGAAATCGCTGTCGATGTCGCAGAACCTCGCCATCCAGCAAGGCAAGCACATCGACAACCATTTCATGGTGATCGTCGACCTGCAGGAATCGCATTGGGACTGGTCAAAAGGCGAGCCGCCCATCGACAACCCCGACTACTACCTCCGCTATAACAAGAGCTTCAACCGCATGGGTGGCCAGATGCGCTACGTCACCGCCGACAACCGTGACTTCCTGCTGGCGCTGGTGAGGGGGCTGGAGCATTCCTGATAAATGTCCGGTTTGGGAACAACGGGAATTCTGCGCTATTGGCATATGCTTTTGAGGCGGTGTAAAATTGCGAAATGGTGAATACGGTCGTTTCAAAACGAGGCGTACCGGTTCGTCTGACCGACGAGCGCTGATCCCATGTGGTAGAGGAACACAGCGAACTTGCCGGGATGCTTCACGAAGTTCTTGATGCCTTGGCACTGCCCGAGCGAATCCTCGCTGGAAACGCAGGCGAATGCCTGGCGATAAAAGCTACAAGCGCCGGCAAGTCACTTGTGGTGGTCTATCGGGAGAATCCGGCAGAGCAAGACGGATTCGTAATTACGGCGTTCCTGACAAGCCATGTCCGGAGCCTGGAAAGGAGGCCTCAACTATGGCCTTGATGACCGCAGAGGAAATGGCGCAACTGACCAAGCTCACAGTGAATTCACCGCATAAATATGTGTGGACAAGTTACGATAGTGAAGCGGACGTACTCTACATCAACTTCAAGAAACCGTCCGTGGCCACCGACAGCAAACTGACAGACGATGACATTATTGTCCGCTATGAGGGAGACGAAGTCATTGGCTTGACCGTCTTGCACGCAAGCCAACGCCCCAAGTAACTTCCTGTGATATCCAATCTTGACCATTCCCACTGGGACTGGTCAAGACTCATGGACAAGCGCGACTACTACGTGCCGCATAACAAGTCCTTCAACCGGATGGGCGGCACGATGCGCTATGCGACCGCCGACAACCGGGACTTCCTGTTGGCGCTGGTGCGGGGATTGGCATAGGCATGGGACTTTTCATAGCCATCTGGTAAAATAGGGCCAAAGAAGAGAGGCTATCGAACATGAACATGACGATGGATGCCGCCACATTAAAGCAACTGCTAAAAGAGGCTTTGGCGGAACTTCTGGTCGAAAAAGGTGAGGATTTTCTGGAACTGCCGGCTGAAGCGATTGAGGATGCGTC
>JAPLKX010000217.1 GCA_026387845.1 Candidatus Hydrogenedentota bacterium
GATCACCGGATCGTCGAATTTGCCGCGACGCTGCCGTTTTCGCTCAAGCTGGACCGTGGCGTGTCGAAGCGGGTGGTGAAGCACGCCCTGCGAAACATTCTGCCGGCCGAACTGCTCGTTCAGCGCAAGCGGGGCTTTTCGGTGCCGATTCACGGGTGGTTCAGGGGTGAGTTGCGGGCGCCGTTTTAGGAAGCGGTTCTGGCGCAGGGCAGCCGGTGCGGCCGGTTTATCGAGCCAGCCGTGGCGCGGATGCTGCTGGACCAGCACCTCGCGGGCAGGGAAAACTACGGCCACCATCTCTGGGCGCTCCTCATGTTTGAGTATTGGCTGGCATCGGCGGGAATGTAGTCGGCCACGCCGCAGGCGGGGTTTCAAATTCGGACAAAAAGGTCTGATCTTGCAGTAAATTCTGAGAGGCGATAGGATGGGGTGGCGCAAGATCGCCTGAAGGTGAGCCGGAGATGACCAGGATCAAGTGTCCAAAGTGCGAGTTCATCAATGAGGAGGGCCGGCCGACGTGTTCCCGGTGTGGGAATACGCTGCCTCTGGTGAAGATTCAGGCTGTCGCGCCACCGCCGCCGCTGGAACGCCTGCACCCGCAAATGAACCAGATCCAGTTTCGCCGCGGGCAGGTTGTGGCGGGCCGGTACACCGTGCTGAACATGATTGGCCGCGGCGGCATGGGCTGCATCTACCACGTGCGCGACAACGCGCTGCACGAGGAAGTGGCGCTGAAAACGCTGCTGCCCCAGTTCGTCCGCGACAAGATGGTGGTCGAGCGTTTTTTTAATGAAGCGCGAATCGCCCGCGCCCTTTCCCACCCCAACATAGTGCGCGTGCATGATATCGGCGTCACCGGCGACATCATCTATATTTCAATGGAATTGATCCGCGGCAAATCGTTGCGCAGCATGCTCGAAACTTCCGTTACCGAAGACTATATCCCGTTCAAGGAGGCGATGAAGATCACGGACCAGCTTTGTGCGGCACTGGAATACGCCCACCGGCATACGATCCACCGCGATATCAAGCCCGAAAACGTCATGGTGTGCGACGACGGGACGGTGAAGCTGATGGATTTCGGGATATCGAAGCTGATGGATTCGTCGCGGCTCACGGGCACGTCGATCATCATGGGCACGCCGATGTACATGTCCCCCGAACAGTTGCGCAACAGCGCCAACGTCGACGCCCGGGCCGACATCTACAGCATCGGCGTCATGCTTTATGAAATCCTCACCGGCAACCTTCCCACGAGCTTGTCCAAACCGGCCTCGCAGATCACGCGAGGGATCCCATCCGCGGTCGACAGTATTGTCGCCAAATGCGTCGAACCCGATCCCGAAAAAAGGTTTCAGTCCGTAACGGACTTGCGGGCCGCGCTCGAAAGATTTGTCACCGACGGCAAGCCCGTCCGAACCGGCAAGACCCACGCCGGAACCATCGCGGACGAGGGCGGCGAACTCGAGGAGGCGGCCCCGTGGGGGCGCCGCATCGTGGGCGGCTTGCTCATTGCGGCGATTGCCGGCCTGACCGCGGCGGGCTTCTATACGCTCGAGGTGGCGCGCCGCGCACAAGTAGAGAAAGCACTGGCGGCGACCGCCTTGCCCCAAATGGAGCTCGAGCCGGGCCAGGTTTTCAAACAGTTGGCAGAACTTCGCGGGCGTCTTCGCAACCTGCTGGCGGAAATCGCCGGCCGTTACAGCTTCGCCGCTACCGTGCTCGCCGGCGCCGACGAGGCATGGGAAAAGGCCGCGGCTGCCGCCGTCCAGGACCCCTCCGCCGCCATGGAACCCGCGCGGGTGGCGCTGCAGGCCTATCTGGGCCCGCTGGCGGTCCCGCAGGGAATGGTGTTCGTGCCGCCGGGAAACACCTTCATCGCCGGCACGCAAGTCACCGTCGGTGGGTTTTTCATGGATGCCGCCGAGGTCACTGTCGCCGATTACAAACGGTTCTGCGACTCGAAGAACTGGACGCCACCGTACGATCTGGCCTCGGTGCCACGAGACATCCCGGTGTCCGGCGTCACCTTCTACGATGCCCTCGCCTATGCCGCGTGGAAGAAGAAATCCCTGCCCACCGAGCCGCAGTGGGCGCGGGCCGCTTATGGCGACACCAGCGTGTTCTATCCCTGGGGGGGCGGCGCGTGGAAGGACGGGGCCGCAAATACGCTCGACGGCGATGACGGCTACGAATACGCCGCGCCGGCAGAATCGTTGCAGGACAGTGCCGCGAACACGCTCGACGGCGATGACGGCCAGGAATACGCCGCGCCGGTAGAATCGTTGCAGGACAGTGCCGCGAAAACGCCCGAGCAGGTAAAATCGTTTCCATTGGACAAGAGCTGGGTCGGTTGCTACGACATGGTCGGCAACGTCGCCGAATGGACCCGGTCGATGTACTCGGATGCGCCGTACGACCCCGCTGACGGGCGCGAAGACTTGGCCGCCATTACGTTCGGCACGCTGCTCACGATCCGCGGGGGTTCGTTCATGGGCAAGGAAATGACGTTGCAGACGCGCGTTCCTTACGCCTACGAAGGCGCGTGGGGAAACCTCGGGTTCCGCTGCGCCGCCGAAATGCCCAACAGCCTCGAAGGCCTGCGCGCGCTCGCTGAAAAAACCCTCGCCGGCCGATAGTCGAGAAAATAAGGGACGCTGGAGCTGGCGAAAAAGTCGCATCCCCATAGCATCCTCATAACCTTCACCAAAACACGGCGAAAAACAGGGACTGACTCGATTTCCGGCAGTTTGGAAATCGTGTCTGTCCCTGCTTTTCGCGACCCTTCCGCTTGTGACAATCACTTTTTCAACAATCCCACGCTTCCCATATTCTTCATCCCATTGAAATATGGCAAGATTTTCCCCGCACGCCGATTGCCTACCGGATCAACTCCGGCAGCACGTCCACAAACTCCTGCCAATTACTGAACACATAATCCGCCCGCGTGTCGTGTGCATGGACGGGGTTTGCGGCCGTAAACAGAGCGGCCTTTGCGCCCACGCCATGGGCGCCTGACACGTCGGTGTACTCGAGGTCGCCGATATGCAGCAACTCGTCCGGCTTCACGCCCAACGCGCCTGCGGTGATTTCAAACATGACCGGCTGCGGTTTCGACACGCCGACGCGATCCGAGAACGTGATTGCCGTGAAATGCGGGGTGAACGCGTGCCGGTCCATGATGTACTGGAGTGAGGCGCCGGGGCTCACGCCGGTGTCGGAGATTAGGCCGATGGGTATGGCGGCCGCGGCGGCTTGGACGGCTTCGATTGCGCCTTCGATCGGCACAGGGCTGTAAACGATGACGGCCGTTGCGAACACCTTTTCCAGCGTTTCGGCCACAGGCGGCTCGATCTGGAGACCCAGCACCTCGGCGGCCAGTAGGACCGCGTCCTGCGGCCCGAGTGTTCGCTGTTCTTCCCGGTGGCACCGGCTGAATTCCGCCCAGACGGTTTTCAGGGCGTCGGCGGCTTCCTCCTCGCTGACCATGCACATTTTCGACAGGGCGCTGATCCGGATATCGTGCCGGGCGGCACTGTTGGCCTCGCGGAACAGGGTGTTCCAGAAATCAAACGTGACGGCCCGGATGGCCATGACTCTCCCTCAGCTTAGCCGGCGGCGTCGTACCGGTCGCGGCGGATACCGTATTGGGCGATCAGCCTGTCGGCCCGCTCACGTTCGGCGGCCGGCACGCTTTTGGTCCGGTGGGCGAGAAATCGCGCGGGCGTTCCCGCCCATATTTCGTACGGGCCGACGTCGCGGGACACGAGGCTTCCGGCCTGGATCACGGCGCCGTCGCCGATGGTCACGCCGGGCATGATATAGCACCTGCTGCCGATCAGGCAGTCGTTTCCGATGATGAAGGGCTTTGTGACCAGCGGGGTCAGCCGCCAGTTGGCATCAGTGCCATACACCAGATGGTTGCTGTCGCGGATGACGGTGAACTCGGCGATTCCGGTCCGGTCGCCGATCTGGACCAGGGTGGTGGCTTCAATAATGACGAAGTAGCTGCACCCCGACCGATTGCCGAAAACGATTTTGCCGTTGTTTTTGGTCCGCAGCACCACGTTGTTGCGAATCCGGCAGCCGTCGCCCAACTCCACGTGCCCGTCCACCTCGAGCCGGTCGCCGGTAAACCGGCAATCGCGGCCGACCTTCACGAACTTCCTGCGGTGGCGCAAGTTCCGCCACGCGCGCGTAATGCCATTCATGTACTGCTCCTTACTGCGTCCAACTCAGCCCGTTATAGTAGCATGGGCGTGCGGCCCGGGTCGAACTGGGCCGTGGAATCACAGGCGGCGCCGGGGGTGTTACGAACTTTGTGTCTGCGGCGCGAGGTATACCGAATGAGCGAAGTTCCCCCGCCTGTTGAGGAAGCCGGCCACGCCGATTTTGCCGCGGACTCGGTTGACCGGCCGTCGACTGTCGGGCCGCATGACCTGCTCGTGGGCGTGGCGCTGATCTGGGGCGCGGAACTCGCATTCGGAACCATGGCCGCGGGGTGGGACGTTGACGCAAGCGCCGGGGCAGCGCCAACCGTGGTGCTGGTGTTGACGCTCGCCTCGAACGCCGCCACGATGCTGGTGGCGTGGTGGCTCGTTTGCCGGAAGTACGGCAAGTCGTTTATCGCAGGATTTGCCCTGGAAGGCGTGCCGACGTGGTCGGTGATCGTATGGGGCGTGTTTGGCATAGTCACGGCGGCCGGTGCGACGGTTCTCATCGCCTCCTATGCGAACGACAAAGGCATGAGGTCGCCCTCCTGGTCGTTGCGACCATGGGAGTTGTGTGGTCGTTGATCCGCGCAACCACAAAGTCCCTGCTCCCGTCCCTCGCCTCTCACTGGTGCTACAACATCACCATTGTCATCATCCAGATAGCTGTTTTGTAGGCGGGCTCAACGTTTGTACCGGCCCATCAGTTGGGTTTCGGCGAGGATGTGGCCTTCCATGGCCTTGACGAGATCTGCCTTTTTCGCTCCCGGCTGCACGTCAAGCTCCGTATCGAGCGCGTACAGCTTGAAATAATAGCGGTGGTCGGAGCCTTTTGGCGGCATCGGACCGCCGTAGCCGGTCCTGTTGAAATTGGTGGTCCCTTGTTTCATGCCGTCGACAGTCTTTGAGGTGGGCACACCCTCCGGCAATTCGCGCGCGTCCGGCTTGATACCCCACGCCACCCAATGCACCCAGGTTCCCATCGGGGCGTCCGGGTCGTCGGCGATCAGGGCAAAACTTTTTGTGCCCTCTGGGGGATCGGTCCATTTCAATGGGGGCGACAGGTCTTTTCCCTCGCCCGTATACTTTGCGGGAATATATTCGCCCTCCTTGAACGCGGTGCTGGTCAGCTTCATGTCTTTTCCTCCTTTTTCCGCACTGTTTGCCCACCCCATTACGGCAACCACCATGCCTACGGCTATTACGAGCGCCCAATGTTTCATTTTTTGCCCTCCCTCTTTTTGCCCGCACCATTAAACTAAGACATCATGTAGATCCGGATCAAATCCCGGTGATCGCTGATTTAAGGCAGCCCCTGCTTCAGCAGGCGCCTCCTAAACAGGATGTAGGTCCCATCTCTGAATGGGACTGTCCGGTCCGAACCGGAATTCGGACTTACATTTTCCATCCGCATCATTAAGCGCCACTTCGCTGTTCCCTTTTCAACTGGTGTTGATTGACTCCGATCCTATATTGTTTCCGCATGACGTTCCGCGAGACCAATCTGAGCGTGTTCCGCCGGGAGCCGGTGTGCGGCGTGTTGTGGCAGCCGCGGATCGAGCACTGGTATCACACCAACAGGGACGCGGGAACCCTGCCCGAACGGTACCGCGGGATGACGCTGCTCGAGGTGTTCGACGACCTCGGCTGCAGCGCCCGCCCGTATTGGGCGTTCAACGAGTGTTTCCACTACGACCCTCCGGAGGACCTGCGCAGGGAGGAACACCGCGACGGCGACCAAACCACCGTCATCGAGCACACGCCCGGCGGCGACCTCGTCACCGTGCTGCAGCAGACGTCGGTTGCGTGGCACACGCTCAAATACCCCGTCGAGACACCCGAAGACCTCCCGGCCATCGAGTGGGTGCTGAAACACAAGCGGGTTTGGTTTGACCCGGAAGCCTACGCCCGGGCCAGCGCCGAAATCGGGGATCGAGGCGCGCCGGCCATTTTCATACCGCGGATCAACATCATGCGCATCATGATCGAGTTTATGGGGTTCGAAAACGGCACGACGGCCCTGTACCTTTATCCCGCCGAAATGGATCGCCTGATTAACGCCATAAATGAGAGCGACGACGCGGTCCTGGATACCGTGGCGAAGTCGCCGGTCGAGATCGTCAACTTCGGGGACAACGTCCACCAGGCGCTGTGCGCCCCGCCCATCTTTGAGAAGTACGTCCTGCCGGAATACGTCAGGCGAAACAAGCGGCTGCATTCCGCAGGCAAGAGAACCTACCCGCATTGGGACGGGGACTGCAAGCAGTTGCTGCCGTACGCGCGCGACTGCGGGTTTGACGGGATTGAAGCCATCACGCCGGTCCCGCAGGGCGACGTGACGCTCGAAGAAGTGCGGGACGCGCTGGGCGGCCTCATCCTGCTCGACGGCATACCGTGCACCGACTTCTTGAGCAGCGAACCGATCGAGGGCCTGGTGGAAAACACCTGCAAATGTGTCGAATACTTTTGGCCGAACCTTGTGCTCGGGATCAGCGACGAGATTTCGCCCGTGGGCGATATCGAGCGGGTGAGGCTGGTGAGCGAAATCTGTGCCGGTTACTGCCGGCAGAGCGAAGGAGTAGAACCGTGAGCGTAGTGGAAAAGCGCGCCGGGAAATCGCGCGCGGCGCATTATGTGCCGCGCAAAGTCAAGCTGGGAAATGTCACCATAACGCGTTTCATCATCGGCGGCAACCCGTTCGGCGGGTTCTCGCATCAAACCCTCAAACGCGACGACGAAATGATGGACTGGTACACGACGGACCGGGTGAAGCAGGCCTACAAGCTCGCGGAGAAGGCCGGCGTCACCACGCACCTCGGCAGGGTCGACGAGTTCATCATCCGGGCGCTGCGCGAATACTGGAACGACGGCGGCAGGATCAAATGGATTGCACAGACGTGCCCCGGCGTCGGGACACTGATGCAGGGCGTTGAGAACGCGATCCGGGGCAAGGCCAAGTGCTGTTTCCTGCACGGCGGCGAGATGGACCACCGTGTCCTGACACGCCAAACGCGCGGAATCGCCGACGCCGTCGCCGCCATTAAAGACGCCGGAATGGCCGTGGGCGTCGCCGGCCACCGGATCGAGACGATCCGCTGGGCCGCCGACAAGCTCGACCTGGATTTCTTCATGACGTGCTACTACAACCCCAGCGACCGGACGCATCAGCCCCACAGAAACTTGGCCGAGCACGAACGGTACCTCCACAGGGACCGCGAGGCCATGTGCGCCTTTATTCAGCAACTGCCCGCGCCCGCCATCCACTACAAAGTGCTCGCTGCGGGCCGCCACGATCCCCGCGATGCCTTTGAGTACGTCGCGGAAGTCTACCGGCCCGGCGACGCCGTCTGCGTTGGCATCTTCACAAAAGACAACATGAACATGATCCGGGAAGACGTCGACCTGCTCGAATCGGCCCTGCGGAAAAGGGGAAAGTAGGCGATTACGGTTCGGATGTCAGGGCGATGTCGATGAGGCGGAGCAATTCTTCAAACACCATCCTGCGGTTGTGGTCTGCCTCGTAGAACGCGGCCACTTTTTTCCGGGCTGCGGCGACGTCGCCGCACGCCTTGCCCCGGGCGATCAGGGTCCTGCACAATGCGGCATTGGGCCCCAATTGGCGCACTCGACGAACTTATCGTTGAGGAATATGAACTTGGGTATGGCTTCGCCGCCATTGGTGAGGAACCGGACAAACACGTCCGGCCATTGCTCGCGTGAGATGTAGCGGACGTGGAGCTTGTCGGCCCCCGCCGCAATCACCTGGAGCACGGGCACGTGCCTGACCACGTCGCCGCACCAGTCTTCGGCGATGGCCACCACGTGCACCGGGCGGGGGAACACCCATGTCCCCTGCGAGTGGAACCACAGGGTTTTTCGCGCCTGTTCCATCGCGTCACGGTGTTCGGGCGACTCGGCGGCGGCCAGCCATTGTTCGTAAGTCTTGCCAGAGTTGAAGACCTTTTCCCAATCGATCACGGGCAAAATCGGCGGTCGTGGCATGAGATTTCCTCCTCTTTTGACGACCGTCGATCTAACGCTGGGGCGGCAGGCCGTATGCCCTCACGGCCCTTTATGGCTCTTGCAGAGGGCCCGGTCGAGGTCTTTGATGAGGTCTTCGGGTTCCTCGATGCCCACTGAGAGCCGCAGCAGCGTATCCGTGATGCCGAGCGCATATCGTTCTTTACGCGTGAGGTCGTAGTAGCTGACGAGGGCCGGGTGTGTGATAAGCGTCTCGACGCCGCCAAGGCTGGGCGCGATGAAACACAGCTTGAGCCCGTCCAGGAACCTCTTGGCTTGGGGCAGGCCGCCCTTGATGTCGAACGACACGACCCCGCCGAACCCGGCCATCTGCGCCTTGGCGATTTCGTAATGGGGGTGGCTTTCCAAGCCGGGGTAATAGACGCGCTTGACGCACGGATGGCCCTCGAGGAACCGGGCGACT
>JAPLKX010000380.1 GCA_026387845.1 Candidatus Hydrogenedentota bacterium
ACCGCTTTCCAAACCCGTGGTCTGGACGGCGCGGGCGAGACGACCGCGCCTACTTTTCGCCCAGCAGTTGTTTTACTTTGGGCTCGATCGAATTCGCCCAGATGTCATAGCCCTTTTCGGTCAGGTGGAGGAAATCCGGCATGATGTCTACTGATATCGAGCCGTCGGGCTGGGTGAACTTGTCGCCGATGTCCAGGAAGAACACCTTCTTGCCGTCGTCGAGTTTTGCGATCTGTTTGTTGACCTCAACGAGTTTCGCGCGCAGTTCGCCGGGCTTCTCTTCCCTCGGGAACACGCCCAGCAACAGGATTTCCATATCGGGCAGTTTCGCCCGCAGCTTTTGAACGATGGTTTTGATGCCGCCGGCGATTTGGTCCGGGGTGTACTCGGAGGCGTTGTTGGTACCGATCATGATCACGGCCAGTTTCGGGCTGATCCCGTCTATGTTGCCGTTGTCGAGCCGGTAAAGGACGTGCTGGGTCCGGTCGCCGCTGATGCCGAGGTTGACGGCGTTGCGCTTGCCGTAGAACTTGTCCCACGTGGCTTTCCCGCCGCCTTCCCACCCCTGGGTGATGCTGTCGCCGATGAAAATCATATCGACGTCGCCCTGTTTCACGCGCTCGTTAAACGACGCTTGGCGGTCCAGCCAGCCTTGGTCACTCCGCGAGGCGGGCTGATCCGCGGGTTCCGCCGCCACGGCCATCGCCGCACAACACACCACAAACACCAACGCCATCGTCATTACGCGCAACACCATCAGCTTTCTCATTGCGTCTCCTTTCCACCCGAACGGGTGAACAAAACGTAATGTTACTCGCGCGCCGCCCGCCCAGTCCAACGCGGCTGGACACGGCTGCTGGGCCGCCGGCTTCATCATTGTAAGGGCAAGAAAACAGCTTCGGAATATCGTTGCGCCGCAGCCGCGGATGTGAAATGATAGCTGCACGAAAGCCGTTGAAACCAAGGCGCAAGGGGAACCGACATGAACATCCACGATCTGGAAGACATCGAACCTTGGGAGTGGCCAACTGACGCGTCAAAGGAAATCCTGCGCGTGCTCCGCGACAAAGCCGCCAGCGAGGAGGACCGCGCGCTCGCCACGCAACTGGCGGGCGATTTCGTGGTGATCAACGACGAACTGGCCGCGGAACTCATGGCCATCGTAAAAGATCCGGGCGCGCCGGTCGAAGTCAGAGCAAGAGCCGCGGTAGCGTTTGGCCCGGCCCTGGAACACAGCGACTGCTGCGACTGGTCGGATGAAGACGACATCCTCGTCTCGGAAGAAGTCTTCGATCGGATGCGGCAGACGCTCCGCCAGGTGTATCAAGACCCCGCCGCGCCCAAAGAGGTGCGGCGGCGCGCGCTCGAGGGCGCGGTGAGGGCGCCCGAGGAATGGCAAGAGCAAGCTATCCGCACCGCGTATGCAAGCGACGACCTCGAGTGGAAAACCACCGCCGTGTTCGGCATGGCGTTCGTCCCCGGTTTTGAACGCGAGATACTGGACGCGCTGGACAGCCCGCTGCCCGAAGTGGAATTCGAGGCGGTCCGCGCCGCGGGGTCGCGCGAGGTGGCCGCCGCGTGGCCGTACATCGCCCGCCTGCTCGGTCCAGGCGCCTACGACAAGGAACTGGTGCTGGCTGCAATCGAAGCCGCGCCCTACGTCGATCGCGAGGAGAGTCTCCTGTTGCTTGACCGTCTCAGGTTTTCCAAGAACGGCGAAATCGCTGAAGCCGCATCCGACGCATTCTGCATGGCCGCCGCTATGAAAGAATCTCTCGATGAGGAAACCGATTGGGACGAAGGTGAAGAAGACGAAGAATTCGAAGAATACGAGGACGACGACGAGGAAGCTGAGTTCGATGAGGAAGACGAAGAAGACGAGGAACATGATGACTCGGTTTGAGATCGGCCTGCTATACGTGCCTCGGGTGCCCCGCTGCCCATCGAGATCGGGTTCTCCGACACGGACAACCCCGAGCCGCAGCAGGAATCCACGATGACGCGCCTCACTGCGGTCCGGAGGAAAAAGGGGAAACTGTAAGGGCCGGGAATCTATCGCCGTCTCTTGCTGCCCAAACTTACGGCGCATCAAGTCCCAATTGTCTCAATGGTCCCAATTGTCCCAAGTTGCTCATGTCCACAGCGTCCACTATGTCCACCATGTCCACAGTGTCCACTGCCTCTCGTCACCTGCCCCTCTCTCCGATCTTCAGCCTTCGTTGATAGCGGATGAAAGCTGCTGTATTCTGGCCACCAGTTTTTTCGGAAGGAGTTTCCTTTAGATGACCCTGATTTTTGCCTGCATTGGCTTCCTGGCCTCTGCCAACTCCCCGCAAGTCCTTTGGACGTTCGAGGCGCAGTCGAACCTTTACGCGCCCCCGCTTGTGGCGGACATCTGCCCCAGCCCCGGCCTTGAAACCGTCATCAGCGATGCCGATGTTCGCCGGCTCCGTTGCGTTGATGCGCAGGGACGGCAACTGTGGGAATACGACGGCCGGTGGAAAAAGCGGCTCACGTCGTCCGCCGCGCTCTCGTTTACGGCGCGGCCCGGCCTCGCGACCCTCGCCATCGGCAACAGCGACGGCGCCCTGGCGTGTATCGATGCCGCCACCGGCGCCGAACTCTGGCAGAAGCCAATCGGCTCAATGGAATGGGGCGGCGTATTGTGGGCGGATCTCACCGGCGACGGCCGCGACGAACTGGTGGCCGGGACGGAACACTCGGGCATTTTTGCGCTCGACGCGGCCGGTAACATCCTGTGGCGTTACGCCGGCGGAGAAACCGACCGCGTTGTGGTTAGAAACCCGATGGCCGCGGCCGATATCGATGACGACGGCAAGGCCGAACTGTTCGCCGCGAACCGGTTCGGGCCGCTGTGCATCAAGCCCGACGGCACGGTGCTATGGAGAACCTATCTTGGTGATGATTTCAACTGCGCGCCTATCCTTGCCGACCCGCGCGGGCAAGAACGGCCAGAGGTCTATTGTGCCTCGACAGACGCCGATGCCTTCTGGACCTTCGACGCGCGCACCGGCTTCATTTTGGCTAATGCCGCGCTGGCCGGCGACACCGGCGCGTACTCCGGCTCGTCCGCGGCGGCCGCCGACATTGATCGCGACGGCGAGACAGAGATTCTGGCGCCCACCGACGATGGCTACGTCTACTGTTTTGACTCTTCTGCGGGCGCAAAGTGGGTGTTTCCGACGCAGGGCAGGGTTCACGGCTCTGTCTCCCTTGGCGACGTCGACGGCGACGGCCAGATTGACGTGCTGGTGGCGTCCGGCGACCACAACCTGTATTGCGTCGACAACCGCGGCATCGAAAAGTGGCGGTACACCTGCGACCGTCGCCTCATCCACCCGGCAACCATCACCGACATCGACAACGACGGGAAAACGGACATTCTCGTTTGCGGCAGCGACAGAAACCTGCGCTGCCTGACGGCCGGCGGGGCGTATTCGGCGGAAGGCATCCCATGGCCGTCACGCCGGTTCGACCCCGCGCAGTCCGGCTCGTCGTACGGCAAAACGCGGCCCGCCGAACCCGCTGCTGCCGCAGGACCACAGCCGGCAGAACCGCAACGCGAGCCGGGCAACGAGACGGAGCATGCGCCGGGCGAGCTGGTGGCGTATGAACGCCCGCTGCTGGTAAACGGCGGTTTTGAGCAGCGGCGCGAACTTGGCGATGAGAAAGAGTACCCGGCCGGCCCCTTGTCGTATTCGCCTCGGGGCGTTTACTACAGGGTGAAAAATCAGCCGGCCGGATGGGTGATGAAGGATCCTTGCGGGGTCTTTGGAGAGATGGTCGATGAGAAGCCGTTCGAGGGCCAATACTTCCTGCGTCTCGAGACCTTTGAAAATTTTGCCGCGGCCATATCCGAGCCCGTTGACGTGGAGCCGGGGTTGCGCGCCGTTCGCATCAAGGGCGCCGTGATGCCTGTGGGCCAGCGGGACGCCGGGATTTCGGTTTCATGGTCGGGCCTCAATGGCCAAATCCGTCTGGACTGGATCACGCGCGTCGATCTCAACATCGACGAATGGAACATCGTTGAGGGGGATCTGAAACCGCCGCAGGGTGCGCGGTGGTTTCAGGTGGGCTGCTACGTCCACGACGGCCGCGTGGCGTTGTTCGATGCCATCGAGGTTACCGGCGTATTCGAGGTCCCGCGGGCCGTGCAGGCGTTTGTCAACCAGGTTGGCTACGATGTCGGCGCACCCAAACGGTTCACGGCCGCAAGCAATTTCGCGGCAAAGGAAGCGACATTCGAGTTGCTGAACGAAACGGGGGCTGTCGCGTTCAGCGGTACGCTCTCGCACGAGGGCCGGATCGTCGGCGCATACGGCAGCGACTGGGGCAGCGAGTACTGGCGCGGCGATTTCTCCCCGTTTGACACGCCGGGCAAATACACGATCCAAATCAAGCTCGATGGCCTCGCCGACTCCTCATGGCCATTCGAGATCGGCGACAACCTCATCTTTTCCAAGACGGCCCGGCCCGCTTATCGCTTCTTCTACTACCAGCGGTGCGGCATGGCCGTCCCCGGCTTCCACGGGGCCTGCCACCTCGACGACGCCGTCGCGCCGGACGGCGCCCAGTACGAGTTGTGGGGCGGCTGGCATGACGCCGGCGATTACAGCACCTACCACAACGCCCCGTATGTGTTCGGCCTCGCCGGCGCCTATTCGCTTAAGAAGGACGTCTTCAATGCACAGGACGAAGATCGAAACGGCGTCAGTGATTTTCTGGATGAGATCCTCTGGGGCGGCCAGCACTCGAGGAGAATGATGGCGCCGGACGGATCGGCGTACGGAAGAATCAGTTCGGGTTACGCCTTTTGGGGGCCGCCGGAGTTGGAGACGGATAACATCCCCGGCACGGGCGACGAGCGCCCGCTGGATGCCGGCCCAGGTTGCGACTCGTCATATCACACCGCGGCGATGGCCAAAATCGCCCGGCTCCTGCCATCGGGCGATCACCGTGCGGCCTATGTGGAGGCGGCGGAACGCGGTCTTTCCTGGGCGCTCTCAAAAAACATGCGCGGCCCACTGCAGTTCAGCGCCGCCGTGGATCTCTACGCCGCAACCGAAGACGAAAAGTACTCCGCGCCGGCCAAAGAACTGTTGCCTACGGCCAATCCCGACGTGCTCGAATCCGTCCTGTTGTATGACAAGATGTTCAACGAGAACAACTCCGCCGCCATGAAGGGCGCCCTCGTCAAACGAGCCGGCGAGATCCTCGCGCTCGCGCAAAATCCCTTTGGCGTCTACATATTCGGCCCGCCCGAAAAATCCAACTTCTTCAACACGCCCCCAAGCGGCGGCGCATGGCACGTCGGCACCAGCAGCCACATCCTTCAGGCAGCCCTGGCCGTCGCCAAAGCGTACAAATATCAGCCTGAACCCCGGTACCTCCAGTTTATTTACGACCAATTGAACTGGACACTCGGTAACAACCCCTTCGACATCAGCCTCATGGAAGGCTGCGGCAGCCGGTTCCTCCCGACGTACCACCACCGCTACGCGGCAGGCGGCGTACCCCGCGGCGCCGTGCCCGGCAGCGTCGTCAACGGCGTCACCTGGCGCACACCCGGCGACGACCGCCCCTACCTCGACCTGCGCGGCCTCGACATCCCCGACTTCCAGCCCAATGAGGTCTGGCTGCCCCACAACACCGCCTGGCTCGGCCTCCTGGCGTGGATGCCGAACCGGTAAACGGCTCGTTTCGTCCACTATGTCCACAATGTCCACCACGTCCACAAGGTCCATAGCGTCCACTTCTTTTTGCCAGCAGGTGATCGGCTTGACTATACTTTCGGAAACGGAGCTTTTTCATGCTGATCGACACCGCCACCCAACTCTGCGCCGTGATTGGCAACCCGGTTCGCCATTCGCTTTCGCCGGCGATCCACAATGCGGCGTTCCAGGCGGCGGGGTTGAACTACGTCTACGTGGCGTTTCGCGTCGAGGACGTTCGCGCCTGCCTGGCCGGGATGCGCGCGTGCCAGGGGTTCCGCGGCATGAGCGTCACCATTCCGCACAAGACCGCGGTCATCCCGTACCTCGACGAACTCGAGCCGATGGCGGGCGCCGTGGGTTCCGTGAACACCATCGTCAACGAGAACGGCCGCCTGATCGGTTCCACCACGGATGGGCTCGGCGCACTCCACGCCCTCGCCGATGCGGGCGTGAACCTCGATGGTCGCCGCGTCCTGTTTTTGGGAGCGGGCGGCGCGGTGCGATCCGTCGCGTTTGCGTTCCTCGACCGGGCGAGACCCGCCCGGTTGACCATCCTTGGCCGTACGGCCGTGCGCGTCAAGGCGCTGGTGGACGAACTGGCGGCCCGCCCCGGCGGCGTGAACGTGGAAGCGGGCGACCTGCGGGTGGACCTCGCCCAAGCCATGGCAGAACACGACGTGGTCATCCAGGGGACCCCGGCCGGCATGTATCCCGAATGGATGGGGGACACGCTGGTCCCCGAGCAGTTGCTGCGGCCCGAGCATGTCGTTTTTGATATGGTGTACCGGCCCATAAAAACCCGGCTGATCCGGGAGGCGGAAGACGCCGGGTGCCAGGTTGTGCTGGGCCTCGAGATGCTGCTCAACCAGGCCGCACTCCAATTCGAGCTCTGGACCAACGCCCCCGCACCGGCCAATGACATGCGAAAAGCCCTGGTTAACGCCCTCGAGAAAGACCTGTAGCCCAAACTTTAAGAACCTTCGACCGCCGGAAAGGAAAAACCCATGCGCGCACAGACATTCCTCGCCAAATTGAGCCTGGAATCCCTGCGAACGATGGACGAGCAGATTAACAATTGGCTGGACAGGACCAAGGCCCGGCCCAAACTCGTCAACCAGGTGTTCGGGTACGAACGCCACCACCACAGCGAGGGCGAGGAGCCGGTGATGATCGTTACCGTGTGGTACGATGCCGCAGGACCACGCCCCGGACCCGGCGAGGAACCTGAATAAAACTTGACAGCACATTTTTATTGACGCCGGGCCGGATATGTTCTTACTATGACGGCAGCGGGCACGCCCGAAGTTCGAGGCGCCGCTATGGTGTGATGTGGAGACAGGGTTGGAATGATTAACCTTGCAAGATCGGTAAACCTCAAAGACTGGCCCGGCATGCGCAGCCAGATCGAAAACAACGTCCGGACCGTGCTGGGGGTCATGCCGCGAGAGCGCGTCGAACTCCAGACAAAAACCATCGATGAACTACAGTTCACCGGGTACGTTCGCCGAAGGGTCAACTACTTCGTCGATGAATGGGAGCGGGTCTCCGCGTGGCTCTTCATACCCGACCGGAAAGATGAGGTCCCCGGAATTCTGTGCTGCCATCAGCAGGTGCCCCAGGGTAAAGACGAGCCCGCCGGGCTCGAAGGCGAAGGCATGCTCGCGTTTGCCCAGCATTACGCCGAGCTCGGCTATGTAACGCTCGCCCCGGATGCCATCACGGCCGGCGACCGGATCTCGAGCGGGCTGGCCGCGTTCGACACCCGCTCGTTCTACAAAGACAATCCCAAGATGTCGGCCTTGGGCAAGATGCTGTCCGACCACGTCTACGCCATCGACGTGCTCTGCGAGGCCAAACGCGTCGACAGCGCCCGGATCGGCGTTATCGGGCACGGGCTCGGCGGCCATAACGCCCTGTTGCTGGCGGCATTCGACGAACGCGTCCAGGCCTGCGTCACCAGTTGCGGGTTTACCCGGTTCGCCGCCGACAAAGCCCCCGAACGATGGGCGCGAGACAACGGCTTTGTCTGCCTGCCGCTTCTGCGCGAGGCAATCAAATCGCGCCAGTTCCCGTTCGACTGGGAACACATCCTGTCGCTGATCGCCCCATGCCCAACGCTCGTGGTCGCCTCGCCCAAGGACGAACTTTTCTCCAACACGAACAGTTGCGAGAAAGCCGTGCAGTTGGCCAAGGGCGTGTACAGGCTGCTGGGTGCGCAAGATGCCTTGCACATCCACACACACAACGATGGCCACAGAATGACGCCGGAATCGTTGCAGGTTTGCGACGAATGGTTTGACCGGTGGTTGTAAGTTGTTTGACGCTAACATGTTGACCATATCGAGCCACGGCTGGGCCCGGCGGTTTGGCCGTGGCCTTTCCTTTTCCCCCACCGTCACCCGCTCTAGGAAATTCAATATTTTCTTTCAGTGTTGGCTTTTTGATGATATGAGGATTCTATGAATCAGTCCGTGGCGGAGAAAGTCCAGAAGCTGGTCGACAATATCGAACAGGTCATTTTCGGCAAGCGGGAGGTGGTCAAACTCTGCGTCACGGGCCTTTTAGCACGGGGCCACATCCTTATCGAAGACATCCCAGGCATCGGAAAGACGACGCTGGCGCAGGGGCTGGCCCGGTCTATTCACTGCACGTTCAACAGGATACAGTTCACCAGCGACATGCTCCCCTCCG
>JAPLKX010000115.1 GCA_026387845.1 Candidatus Hydrogenedentota bacterium
GCGCCGCCAGCGGGGCGGCCACACCATGGAATCCCGGTGCAAACAGTTGGGTCAATGCGCTTGTCGTGTCGAACGGTGTGGTCTATGCGGGCGGCTCGTTTAGCATTATCGGTGCGCAAGCCCGCAGTCGTCTCGCTGCCCTCGACCTTGCCACAGGTTCTGTTGAGGATTGGAATCCGGGCGTGAATTCTCCCGTATACGCCCTTGCGGTCTCTGGCGACACGCTACACGTTGGAGGGGCTTTCTCCACGGTCGGCGGACAAGCGCGAAACTGTGTCGCGGCCGTGGATATTGTCTCGGGCGCGGTTACCACGTGGAACCCGACCGCCAGTTCACCTGTGTATACGTTGTCCGTCGCGGGTTCAAAAATATACGTGGGAGGCATTTTCAACGGAATTGGGGGCTTTGTGCGAAGGCGGCTTGCGGCGCTGGATCCTGCAACGGGCATACCCACCGACTGGAATCCCGATGCCAGCGGCTTGGTTTACAGCCTTGCCGTGTCCGGCGAAACGGTTTACGCCGGCGGCGTGTTCTCGCAGGTTGGTGGGCAGTCGCGCGAGTTCCTGGCGGCTCTGAATATTTCAACCGGCGCCCCCACCGAATGGGCGGGCAGCGCCGATAATGAAGTTCTGGCCTTATGTGTTCATGAAGGTGTTTTGTATGTTGGCGGAGGTTTTGCGCAGATCGCGGGCGTAGATCGCAATTGTATCGCGGCGTTGGACCCGATCACTGGGGCCGCCACACCGTGGAATCCAAACGCGGACGGTTCGGTCTACTGCCTCGCCGCGTCGGGAAGCACTATCTACGCGGGCGGCGGCTTCTATAACATTGACGACCAGAGCCGCAGGTGTATTGCCGCTCTTAACGTTGCAGATGGAACCGCCACCGAATTCAATCCTGACGCGGATAATTATGTTCTTGCCCTGGCTGTTTCGGGAGACGTCATTTACGCGGGGGGCAACTTCACAAGCGTGGGCGGCGAGACGCGCAACCGAATTGCGGCTTTGAATGCAGCCACGGGCGACCCCCGTGAACGCGGGCGGCGCGTTTACTAATATCGGGGCGATGCAACAAGAGTACTTCGCTCAATTCGACGCAGGCCTGCCGGCGCCCGGCAGTCCCGGCAATCCCGGCGCAACCGCAATCGGCCTTAACACCATCACGTGGACGTGGCTGGACAATTCAGGAGAAGAAACCGGATTCAAGGTGTATGTGGACCTTGGTGCGGGTCCTCCGGCCACGCTTCGCTACACCACGCCGGCTAATGCGCAGTCCTGGCAACACCAGCCGCTGCCCGCCAACACCAAATACGCCTTTCAGGTCTCCGCCACGAACGGGGTGGTGGAAAGCTCAAGAACCGCCAACTACACCGCATGGACACAGATACAACCTGTACCCAGCCTTGTTTTCAGCAACCTTACCGACACGTCGTTAAGTGTGGCCGCCGGGGGCAGTTTCAGCAATCTGGCCGCCGGCAGTTCCGGCCTGTGTTTTGAAAACCTGACGGGAATCACAAATTCCGGCTGGCGCCACAACAACGATCCCTGGCCCTCGACCGAGTTGCAGCCCAATACGCAATACAGTTTCACTGGCCGGTCGCGCAATGGCGCGGGCAGTGCTACAACGCCTGCGGCAGCCGCCAAATATACTTTGGCCGCAGTGCCTGCGGCGCCCGTACTGTCAAATCCTACAACAGGCTCAGTTGACGTCGAGATCGGCTCGGGAGATGGTAATCCAACAAACACAGAATACGCGGTTTATCTGGATCCAGCCGTTGCCGGAAAGAATTGGGTGCAGACGGGCGGCAGCCTGGGCGCGAGCCCCGTCTACCAAACTGCACCCGCTTGGGACATCACCACAGTCAGAGGGTTAAGTGACAACAGGTTGTACAGTTTCGCCGCAAAGGCCCGGAACGGCGACGGCATCGAGACGGCGCTTGGGCCGGCGGCAGAGGCCACCACATTGGACGACATGCTACCCTCGTTAACGTTCACGCTGATCTCAGAACCCGAAACGGGAGATGATGCAATCGAGTTCCGGGTTGAAGTCGATGAAGTCACCTCGCCGGAGTTTGGTCCCACGGCGGTGGTGGTAAACGGATTGCCGGGGACTGTCGTCGTAACCGGAGCTTTTCCGATCTACACGGTGGCTGTACATCTTACAAACCCCGATTCAGACGGCACGGTGTCCATCATGGTGCCGCCGGGGATCTTGTACGATGTCGATAATAATGCGTGTCCCGGCGGGACTTCCGAAGTGTGCCACGTTTACAACTGGCATGGATTCCTCGAGGAACCCGATTCTGTCGCCGGCTACACGGGCGACTTGGTCACCTTCAATGTGACTGCCGCCTGCGCAGCAAGTTGCCTGGCTTATAACTGGAAATGGGAACCTGATGCCAAACTGGTGGCCGATGTGGGCGCAAATTTGCCTGTGCTTTTGCTGGAAAACGTTACCTCATCGAGTGAAGGCACATACTGGTGCAACGTCTCTTACGACGGCGCTACCCACTCCACCGTGCCCGCGACACTCTCTGTAAAAGAACATGTGGACATCCTGCCCATGGATCCCCAAACTGTAGACGCCGGAGAGACATGTACCTTCTCCGTTTCCGCCACCGGCGGCTATCTCCCGTTGAGTTATGCGTGGGCAAAGAACAGCGCACCCGTTCCGGGAGCCACTGGGAGCACGTACACTACTCCTCCGCTTGCCGCCTCCGACTCCGGCAGCACGTACACGGTTACGGTTACTGATAGCAACAACGACCAGCAATCCACCTCAGGACACATTATCGTCACGCCGGGTGTTCCTGCCGCCGGAATTGCAGGCAAACTGGCGTTGCTTGTCGTTCTAACAGTGCTGTCGCGGCGCAACTACCAGCGCAATCGGCCTCAAATGCCACGCCGGTAAATGCCCGCAAAAAGAGCAGCATGTTCAGCTCCGGTTGGCAACATCGGCTTAAAGAGGGGGAATTTGGCGGACAAACTGGCCCCGCAGTTGCGGAAAATAAGTGAATAGTACGGTGAGCTGGGCGCGTCGCCCACCTGGGTGCCGCTGAACAGCCGCACGGACCAGATCCCGAGCCGCTGGAGCAGCTTTTTGACGGGGCTGAAGTGTTCGATGGACAGAATGGGCCGGATGCCGATGACGTACTCGGCTTTGCCCTCGAGGATGGGCTGAATCAGGGCGGGCATGTCTGCGGCGTTGTATTGGTTGTCGGCGTCGGTGTTGATGATGATGTCTGCGTCCAGTTCGAGGCACGCCGACAGGCCCGTCATAAAGGTGCGGGCAAGCCCCATGTTCTGCGTGTGCGACACCACATGGTCGACCCCGTTGGCCAGTGCCACGGCGCGCGTGTCGTCCGTCGAGCCGTCGTCGACAACGAGCCACTCGACTTCGGCGACGCCGGGCAGTTCACGCGGAAGACAGGCCAGTGCCAACGCGAGGGTCCCCGCTTCGTTGTAGCACGGCATCTGGATGATGGCCTTTTTGAACCGTTTTGGCTGCGGTTCCGGAGAAAGGCTTTCGTCCGCAAATGCCGGGTTCCCCGCCATCAGTAGTCCCTCGGATCGGAAAAAAACACTATACCCTTCCCCCGTACTTAGAGAGTCTTCTGTCTGCGAGTCATCGTATCATCGTAAAACAAGAAATTCAATAGGGGTAGAGGCGGGCTGGAAAGGCTGTGGCGTTAAGTCGGGTCTGTATCGGATGTTGCGGGGGAAGGTTTGATATGAGGTGTTGAAACGGGCATACTTGGATGCGGTTTGCAGGTGCGATGGGAGTGGTCTAGCATGCGCGTATGCCTGGTGGTAGGCGAGTTCTTTGCCTTTGGCCGATATGGCGGTTTTGGCACGATGGCGCGGAACGTGGGGCTGGGGCTGAAACAGATGGGGCATGAGGTGGTGGTGGCGGCCCCGCGCAAGACAGCCGAACAACCCGCGGAGACGGTGGTTGACGGCATGCCGTTTTACAGCTACAACGCGGCGGGGATCGGCGGAACGATCGACCTGTTCCGGCGGCTTCGTGCGGATATTTACCACAGTTTTGAGCCGAATTGGGGGACATTTATGGCTCGTCGCGGCGTCCCCCGAGCCAAGCACGTGGTCACGTGCATCGACCCGCGCAATGGCTACGACTGGTGGGTCGAATTCAAGCATTATTCGGGAAAACGGAAGCTGACGTTCCCGTTGATTTGGGCGTTTGAAGGCAACCCGCTGATTTCGCGTGCGGTGCGTCAGGCGGACCGGGTGGTTTGCCAGCCGTGGTTTATCGTGCCGAAAGTCAAGAAGATGTACGGGCTGCCGTACACGCCGCCGCACGTGCCCAACCCGATCCGGGTGGGGGACGGGCCGTTCAACAAGAGCGAGCGGCCGACCGCCGTGTTTTTGGCGCGGTGGGACAAACGCAAGCGGCCGGAGATGTTTTTGAAGCTGGCGGAGCAGTTTCCGGAAGTTGAGTTTGTGATGCTGGGCAAGTCGCGGGACGCGGCGTACGACCAGTCGTTGCGGGAAAAGTATGGCCGGCTGCCGAACGTGAACATCGTGGGGTTTGTGGACCAGTACACCGACCCGCGGTTCGACGAGATCCTGGGCCGGTCGTGGATTTTGATCAACACGGCCGAGCGGGAAGGTTTGCCGGCATCGTTCCAGGAGGCGGTGGCCCACCAGTGCGCGATCTTGTCGCGGGTGAACCCTGATGATTACGCCCAAAAGTTCGGCTATTGGGCGAAGGAAGACGACTACGCGGTCGGGTTGCGGGCGCTTGTGTCGGGCAACCTGTGGCGCGAGAGGGGGCTGGCCGGTTACGAGTACGTGCGCGCCACCAACAGCACGGATGTGGCCATGAAACATTACGCGGCGCTGTACGCGGAGCTGGTTGCGCAGTGACGGTGAAAGCGAACATTACGGGCGCGTGGTACAGCAGCCGGAACGTGGGCGATCAGGCCATACTCATCGCGATCCTGGAGTTGCTGGAAGCGCGAGTGCCGGATCTGCGGCTCCAGGTAATCTGCTCGCGTGCGGATTTTGTCAGGGCCGAGCACGGGCTCCCGGCGATCAGCCAGACGGAGTCGCTTTTAAAGGTGCTGGTGGACGTGGCGCGGTCGGACTTGCTAGTGCTTGGCGGCGGTACGCCTTTTTACGACAACTTCAAACACATGGCTTTTTTCTGGGTGTTGGCGGTGTTGTGCAAATTGGGCGGGGGGAAAGTGGCCGTGTACGGAGCGAGCGCGCAGAAACTCAACACTCGACCGGGAAGGTGGTTCACGCGCAGAATCATGAACATGGCTGACCTCGTGACGGTGCGCGAAGAGGTGACGGCGGATCAGTTGCGCCGGCTCGGCGTGAACAGGGAGATCCATTGCACGGCCGACCCGGCCATCACGTTGAAACCATGCGCGCGGCCCGATGCGGAAGCTATCTTGAGGGCAGAAGGGATCCCGGCCGATGGCCGGCCCGTGTTTGCAGTTTGCCCGCATTTCTTCTCGAACACGGACTCGTACCGGGTGCACCATTACGAGTTGTTCTCGAACGACGTTTTGCAGCGGCAGCAACAGGTGCTGGCTGAAGTTGCGGCGCACCTGGCAAAGCGGGGTCATGTCATGTTTCTGCCGATGAACACGGACGCGCCGGACAGCGACGTGGACGTCGGAAGAGAGATCCGGGCGCTCCTGCCGGCCGGGACGGCGGATGTTCATTTTGTGGAGCGCCAATACCGGCCGCGGGAGATCGCGGGCGTGCTGTCGCTGTGCAAACTGGTGGTGGGTGTGCGGCTGCACTCGCTGATTCTGTCGGCGGCCGTCGAGACGCCCGTTGTGGCCATAGACTATGCGCCCAAGGTCAATGGGTTCCTGCGCCTGCTCGATAATGCCGGGTTCAGCGTCAGCGTGAAGGACCTCAGCACAGAAGCCGTGGTGCGGCAGGTGGAGAGGGTGTTGGGCGATTACGACGAGCAAAAGGCGGCGTACGTGGGCAAGGTGCGGGCGCTGAAAAAGAGGGCAGAACAGAACGCGGACTTGCTCGCCCGGCTGGTCGGTGCTCCAGATGCTTAGGCTGCTGCGAAACAAGCGGGTGACGCTCCTGCTCCGCGTGGGGGTGTCGGTTGGCCTGCTGACATGGGTCCTGTCGCGGGTGGACCTGTCATCGGTATGGCATTTTGTGAGTTCGGCGAGCCCGTTGCTGTTTTGTCTGGCGTTTTTGGCGTTCTTTTTAAGCTGGTCGACCATGTCGTGGCAATTATCGCGGACGATGCGGCTGCACGGGTCGGATTTCCGCGTGATGACGCTGCTCAATATTTCGCTGCGCGCGTTTTTTTACGGGTTCGTGTTGCCGGGTGACGTTTCGGCGGGGGCGGTGAAATGGTACCTGCTGTCCAAGTACGGTCACGGCCTGCGGTCGCTTGCCGCGATTCTGTACGTGCGGATCGTGAACCTGACGGTCTTGATGTGCGTGGGGCTGGGCGCCATTCTTGTCGGTTGGCCGTTTGAAAGCAAAGCGCTGATCCCGTTGCTGGTGGCGGCGCTGGCGGCGACGGTGTGTTTTATCGTGCTGCTTCACACGGGCTTCATGGGAGCCGTTGCGAAACGGCTGCTGGCGCTCCCGGTGCTGCCGCGGCTGCATCAAGGAAAAGTCAAACAGGCGGAAGAAGAGGCCTGTCATGTGCTGGCCGTGTTCACGACATTTCCGCTCAGAGACATTGTGTCGTTGTTCCTGATATCGATCCTGTACAAGCTGACTGTCGTTCTTTCGATGTGGTTGCTTGCACGGGCTATACGGGTGGATATTTCGTATGTGACGTTTCTCTGGGTGCACTCTGGCCTCGAGTTGATCCAGATGTTGCCGATCAGTTTTTCGGGGGTGGGTGTGCGGGACGTTGCGCTGGTGGTGATGCTTCGGCAGGTAGACGTTCCGAGTTCGGCGGCGGTTGCGGTGGCGCTGGGATGTCTTGCGATACGAGTGCTGCAAGTTTGCCTGGGCGGCTTGCTGGTGTTGAGGCAGTCGCTAATCTCTGAACAGCCGCCTGTTGGCGGGCAGGCGCCGACCGGGGAGGAGTCGTCGAAGGAATGAAGATTCTAGTGACGGGCGGGGCGGGCTTTATCGGCTCGCACATAGTCGAGGCGGTCGTGCGGCAGGGTGAAGACGTTGCCGTGGTGGATGATCTTTCGGCGGGCCTGGAGTCGAACGTTCCGAAGGGGGTGCCGCTCTATAAGATGGACATCCGGTCGGAACAACTGGCGGATGTGCTGGCTGAGGTGAAGCCGGAGGTTGTTTTCCACCAGGCGGCCCAAATGAACGTGACGTTCAGCGTGAGCCAGCCGCGGACCGATGCCGACATCAACATCCTGGGGTCGCTGAACGTGCTCGAGTTGTGTGTGCGGAACGGCGTGAAAAAGATCGTGTATGCGTCGAGTTCGGGCGCTGTTTATGGAGAGCCAACATTGTTGCCGGTTACCGAAGCCATGTTGCCGGCGCCTGTGAGCCATTACGGGGCGAGCAAGCTGTCTGTCGAGCATTACCTGAGCGTGTATTCGAGTGTTTACGGCCTCGACTACACGATCCTGCGTTATGCAAACGTTTACGGGCCGCGTCAGTTGCGGCATGGGGAGGCGGGGGTGGTTCCGATCCTTTTTGCAGATCTGGCGGAGGGGCGGAAACCGACGTTGTATGGGATGGGCGAGCCGGTCCGCGACTATGTGTTTGCCGGCGATGTTGCACGTGCAAACATGCTCGCGCTGAAAGGCGGGTCACGCGATTTGTTCAACATCGCTTCAGGGACAGGCACGAGTGTGTGCGAATTATTTGAGAAGATAGCCAAGCTTGCAGGAGTCGAGGTAAAGCCGGCGCTGAAACCGCTGCGTAAAGGCGAAGTTCACTCGATTTATGCGTCGGCGGAAAAGGCGCGGGAAAAACTGAATTGGCGGCCGACGGTAAATCTGGACGAAGGGTTACAAGCGACGTACGAGTTCTTTTGCAGGCAACGCGGCGGTTTATGATCGTGTCGTAATTCGCTCGAACAAGTCGAGGTACCTGTCGCCGACCTGGTTCCAATCAAACACATCCAGCACGCGCTTTCTGGCTTTTTGGCCGAGGTCGTCGCAGAGGCCGGGGTTGGCCATGAGGTTTTGGAGGGCGGTGCGGACGGCGACGGGATCCTTGGGGGGTACCACGATTCCGGCGTCACCGATGCTTTCTGGGCATCCGGCGGCGTTGGAGGTGACGACGGCCATTCCTGCGAGCATCGCTTCGAGCAGGGCCACGGACGCGTTCTCCCGCTCCGACGGCAGGCAGAAAATCGAGGAGGTCTCGTAGAGGTCGCGGAGGAGGGGTGAGTCGTTGTTGAGCCAGCCGTGAAAGACGACTTTGGGCCTCACGTGTTTGGCGAGTGCTTCGAGCTCGGCGCGATACGGGCCGTCGCCGGCGATGTGGAATTCGTAGTCGGTGTCGAGATTTTTCGCGGCTTCTAAAACGTGTTGAAACCCTTTTAACGGCAGGAGCCGGCCCGTCATGAGGACGCGTCGCTGCTTGGTTTTTGGGGTGAGGCGGGTGACGTCGATGCCGTTGGGGATGTGCTCGACGTTAAACGGGCCGCAGACCTCATGGATCCTGTCGCGCAGGTACAGCGACGGGGACGTGGTGATGGCGGCGCGCGCCATGATCCTGCGGATCAGCGGCGTGGTTACGCGGTGCTCCTTCTTGAAGCGGTCGGGGTTGTGGCCGGGAACGTCGGAACCGTGGGCGGTGAGGACGTAGGGAATCCTGTGGCCGAACGTGGCGAGATACGCCAGCAGGCCCGTCGGGATCAGGAAATGGCAGTGGATGATGTTGTAAGGCCGGCGCGACAACTGCCACGCCACGCGCGGCCACGCCGACAGCACGTACGAGAGCATCTCGTGGGTCTCGCATGTGGCTTGGTGTTTGCGCAACGCGGGGACACGCGCGATCTCGACGCCTTCGTCGTGTTCGCGCCGGGGTAGGTTTTTAAATCCCATGGTGACGACGTCGACCTCGTGGCCGCGGCGCGCGAAATGGCGGCATAGCTGCTGGCAGACGGGCGCGGCGCCGCCGCCGAGCGGGGGATACTCGTAGTTGAGAACCAGGATGCGCATGACCTACTTCTTTTCGATGCGTTCGCGGATGGTGTAGATGGGTTTTTGCTGGGACTCGTAGTAGGTTCGGACGCTGATCTCGCCGAGGAGGCCGACGGAGATGAGTTGCATTCCGCCCAGCCCGAAGAAGATGGCGAGGTACATCCAGGGGTTGCCGGTCATGTCTTCGTGCGGGAGCATGAGTTTTCTGCCGACGGAAATCAGGCCGAACATGAACGCGAGCGCGAGCGTCACCAGCCCCCAGCGGCCGAACACCTGCATGGGTTTGGTCGAGTATTTGAGGAGAAATGAGGCGGAGGTTGTCGACGATGTCGCGGTGGTAGGCTTTGAGCGTGCAGCCGTAGTCGTGGAGCGCGACGCCGGTGACGCGCGAGATCAGCCCGTTGGCCAGTTTCGAGGGGAGGCGGCGGGAGAAGAACTTGTCCTGCCGGTCGGCTCTCCACCCGCTGACGACGTCGTAGCCTTCGTCGAGCTTTTCGACGAGCCGCTTGATGTCTGCGGGGTCGTTTTGCAGGTCGGCGTCCATGGGCACGACGATGTCGCCGGAGGAGGCGTCGAACCCGGCGGCGAGCGCGGCGGTCTGGCCGAAGTTTCTGCGGAGTACGAGCACCTTGAGGTGGTCGGGATCGGTTTTGAAAAGGCCGCGGGCGATGTCGACGGATTTGTCGGAGCTTCCGTCGTCGACGAGGATGAGTTCGTAGGATTGGCAGTTCATGCCCGTCATGGCGGCGGTGATTTCGCGGTGGACTGCGGGCAGGGATTCTTCCTCGTTATACACGGGGACCACGATTGATATTTTGCGGTCGGGGTTGGCAGCCATGATGCGGCCCCTCTCCAATTGCCTCTGAGTCATACGCAGCAAACGTTTAGATTAGCGGGTTCAGGGTTGGAAAAGCAAAAAGAAGGCTGGAGGGGCTGTCGATTTAATCGGAAAAGAGCTGATGACAGTACATTCCGGGTCATCAAAACAGTCTACCGAACTCGAGATCTTGCAACCTGGGGCATCCTGCGAAACCGATTTCTTTTGATTCTCATTTTTGCCGATTAAATCAACAGCCCCTCCGGCCTCCAGACTATCTCTACCCCTGCACCAGCTTCACGATCTGATCCACAACATCCTTCACCCGAAACGGCTTCTCCAAAAAAACATCAAACAGCGGCCCCGCATCCGAAACGCTCCCTTCAGGCAAATAACCTGAAACCCCGATTATGCGCGTCTTCTTCAGGTCCTCGTGGTTCCGGATAAACGAGCACACTTCACGTCCGTCCATGTCGTCCAGAACTAAATCGATTACCACCACGTCCGGCTGGAACATCGGCAAAATCGACGCCGCCTCGAATCCTGATCCCGTCACACGAACGTCATACCGTTCCAACGCCCGCACGCTCCGTTCGATCAGGTTCGCCAACTCCAGGTTATCGTCCACGATCAACACCCGCGGCACGGCACCCGTATCCGGTCGCCCCGGTTCCATCACGTCGCCCGACCGAAACCCGCACGACAGCGAAATCAATATGTGTTCCAGGTCCGTGATGTGCGCCGGATCAATGTAGTACCTCAGCCCGTCACCAAAATCGTCCGCCGGACCATGCTCCTTATTCACAAAAATTACCGGCATGAACGGCGATCGACGCCCTATCTCCCGCACAACCTCGTCCCCATCCCCCAACCCATGCTCCAAATCCACCACCACCGCATCCGCTCCGCCCTCCACAACGCCCCCCGACTCTTCCCTCCGGCACGTCCAGCCGCTTTCCGCGCAAACCTTCTCCACCAACTCGGCCGTCTTCTCCGACGCGGTCAACAAGAGCAGGTTCGGCATCCCTCCAACTCCTTATTACTG
>JAPLKX010000151.1 GCA_026387845.1 Candidatus Hydrogenedentota bacterium
ACGGGCCGGATGGTGCGGATGCTTGCGCTGGGCGGATTTCTGCTTTGCGCGGCGGTGGTGATCATTTACGGCACGACGCGGCACAACTGGCTCGAGGGTTTTCTGGTGGGCATCACGATGGCGATGGCCATCATGCCGGAAGAATTCCCGGTGGTGTTGTCGATATTTCTAGCCCTCGGCGCCTGGAGGATTTCCCAGAAGAACGTGTTGACGCGGCGAATGCCCGCCGTCGAGACGCTGGGGGCGGCGACGGTGCTCTGCGTGGACAAGACAGGAACCCTGACACAGAACAAGATGTCTGTGAGCAAGCTGTTCGCGCGCGACGGTTTTTTCGACGTGGACTACTCGAACGAGGGGCTGTTGCCCGAGCCGTTTCACGAAATCCTCGAGTACAGCATCCTCGCCAGCCACAAGGATCCGTTCGACCCGATGGAAAAAGCGTTCCGGGCGCTGGGCGACAGATACCTGGCGAACACGGAACATCTGCACGACGACTGGACGCTCCAACAGGAGTACCCGCTCTCGCAGGATCTGCTGGCGATGTCGCACGTGTGGCGGTCGCCGGACGCGCGCGATTACGTGATTGCCGCGAAAGGCGCGCCCGAAGCCATTGCCGATTTGTGCCATTTCAACGAGACGCGGCTGCGGGAGATCAACGAGCGTGTGACGGAAATGGCGAGGGAAGGGCTGCGGGTGCTGGCGGTCGCGAAAGCCTTGTTCTTTGTGGAGGTACCCCTGCCGGACGCGGAACAGGAGACCACGCGGGAAGCCCAGCACGATTTCGATTTCCAGTTCCTTGGTTTGATCGGCCTTGCGGACCCGTTGCGGCCGACGGTTCCCGCGGCAATCCAGCAGTGTTACCGGGCGGGCATGCGCGTCGTGATGATTACGGGCGATTACGCCGAGACGGCGCTGAACATCGCCCGGCAGATCGGCCTGAAGCCGGCGGACAAAGTGATCACGGGCCCGGAACTCGACGCCATGGACGATGCCGAGTTGCGCGAACGCGTGCGGGCGACGAGCGTTTACGCGCGCGTCGTGCCCGAGCAGAAACTGCGGCTGGTGAGCGCGCTGAAGGCAAACGGGGAAGTGGTGGCGATGACAGGCGACGGCGTCAACGATGCGCCCGCGCTGAAAGCGGCGCACATCGGCATCGCGATGGGCGAGAGAGGGACGGACGTCGCGCGGGAGTCGGCGGATCTGGTGCTGGTGGACGACGATTTCTCGTCGATCGTCGAGGCGGTGAAGCTGGGGCGGCGGGTTTTCGATAATTTGAAGAAGGCGATCGCGTATATCTTGGCCATTCACGTGCCGATAGCCGGTCTGTCGTTTATTCCGGTCTTATTTAAATGGCCGCTGGTGCTGATGCCGATGCACATCGTGTTTTTGGAACTCGTGATCGACCCCGCATGCTCGGTGGCGTTCGAGGCCGAAGACGCGGAGCCGGACGTGATGGACAGGCCCCCGCGGCCGCCCGATCAGCCGCTGTTCAGCCCGCGGCTGCTGCTGCTGAGCCTGATGCAGGGGTTGGCGGTTCTGGCGATCGTGCTGGTTGTTTTTGTCATGCAGTGGTGGTACCGCGGGTTTGGGGAAAAGGAAGCCCGTACGCTGACGTTTGCGACGCTGATCATTGCGAATCTGAGCCTGATCCTGACGAATCGATCCTGGTCGAGGACGATCGCGGGGACGTTCAGAGACCGGAACCGGTCCATGTGGCTGGTGGTGGTCCTGGCGCTGGTGTTTCTGGGGATCGTCATCTACGTGCCGTTCTTGCGCGAGTTGTTCCATTTCACGAAGCTGCACCCGGTAGATTTTGCGATTGCGCTAGGGGCGGGATTCGCCGGTATCGCCTGGTTTGAAGGGCTCAAGGTGTTAAGG
>JAPLKX010000350.1 GCA_026387845.1 Candidatus Hydrogenedentota bacterium
CCGTCGGCGAGGACCTGTTCATCGCGGGCGGCATGGGCTCTGCCACCTTGAACGTGCCCTCGTTGCGTGTCGATGAGGAAGTGCTGGTGGATACGTTCGATCCCATGACGCTGTCCTCGGGCAAGGCGCGCGTGAAATGTGTGGGCGAAGAGGTCCTCGAGATCCTGGGCGAGCGCGTCCGGACGAAGGTCATCGTGACGAACATCCAGGGGATTACTTCAAAGGCCTGGGTGACCGACGACGAGGAAGTGGTCCGGGCCGAGACGCCGCTGGGTTTGTACCTTCAAAAAATCGCGCCCGAAGAGGCCCTCATGAGCGCCAAATCGGAAGGCGGCGCGCCCGGCAACGCCCAGGCAGGGGCCGACCTGATCGAATCCGTCGCCGTCAGATCGTCCGGCAAGACGCCGCACCGGGGCGCGACGCGGATGACCGTGCGCCTGACGAGCCCTGCGCAGACGCCCCTGTCCGACGACGTCCAGCGCGTCGAGGGCGAGCAGGTGACGATCGTCGCGCCCGCCGAACCCGCAGGGCCGGTTGCCGCGCCCCAGGGGATGGACGAATTCCTCGGCAGCGATGCACTCATCCAAGCCAGCCACCCCCGAATCAAGGAAATGGCCGCCCAGATTGTCGGTGGCGAGACGGACGCTTGGCGCAAGGCCCGAAAAATCCACGACTGGGTCTTCGAGAATATTGAAAAAGTGCCCGTGTTCAGCATCCCGTCGGCCCTCGAAACCCTCGAGACACGCGAAGGCGATTGCAACGAGCACGCGGTCCTGTACACGGCGTTGGCGCGGGCGGCCGGGGTGCCGGCGCGGGTGGCGTGCGGGCTGCTGTGGAGCGACGAGTTGCAGGGATTTTATTATCACGCGTGGCCGGAGGTATGGGCCGGGAAATGGGTGTGGGTAGATCCCACGTTCGGCCAGCCCATCGCCGACGCCACGCACATAAAGCTGGTCAGCGGCAGCATCGAGCAATGGCCGCAACTGGCTGCCTACATCGGCCAGTTGAAACTTGAAGTAGTCGAGGTGGAGTAATTGCGCTGTTTGGAGTGCGGCAGCTTGCTGCCGCTTTATGGGAGGAAAGCCTTGTCTGAGTGCGGCATCGTTTGGAAGAAAAGCTTTGCCCTACGAGAAAGCGGCAGCAAGCTGCCTCTGAATGATTCGCACGGAAAACCTCTCGAAGAAATTCGGCGACACGCTCGCGGTCCGCAACCTCGACCTGGAAATCGCTGCGGGCGAGTTTTTCTGCTTCCTCGGCCCGAACGGCGCCGGCAAGACCACCACGATCAAAATGCTCACCGGCCTGCTCCATCCGACAGGCGGCAGGGCCCTGCTTGGCGGCCACGACATCCAGCAGCAGCCCATCGAGGCCAAGAAAATCATCGGCTACGTCCCTGACAGCCCGTTCCTCTATGAAAAACTTACGGGCCGGGAGTTCATGCGGTTCGTCGCGGGCTTGTACAAAATGTCGGACAACAACTACAAGGAAAACAGCGAACGCCTCCTCGAGATGTTCGAGATCCACACGGTTGCCGACCATTTAATCGAGGATTACAGCCACGGGATGCGCCAGAAACTCTCGTTTGCGTCGTGTTTCCTGCACGAGCCGAAGATCGTCATCGTCGACGAACCCTGGGTCGGCCTTGACCCAAAGAACATCCGGTTCGTGAAGGATTTCCTTCGCCAGAAAACCCGCGAGGGCGTGACGGTCTTCATGTCGACGCACACGCTCAGTATCGCCCAGGAAATCGCCGACCGGATCGGCATCATCCACAATGGAAAGCTCCTTCACATGGGCACGGTGGCGCAGATCATGTCGCTGGCGGAAAAACCCGGCTCGCTCGAAGACGTGTTCCTCGAACTCACCCAGGACAACGGCGCATGAACCAGGTCGGCGTCATCATGCATGCGAAACTGCTGATGGCGGGGCACGCCATCGCGTCGGTGCGCCACGAATCCAAGCTCAAAGTGGGCGTGATCGCCGTGTCGGTCGTAGCACTCTGGATGGGCGCGCTGTTTCTGTTCCTCGAAGGGCTCCACTGGCTGACGCGGTTTGGCGGCGGGATAGGGTCGATCATCGTGGTGCGGATGCTCGGCGTGCTGGGGATGGTGGTGTTTTTCATGCTGATCTTCTCGAACGTGCTGGTTTCGTTCTCGACCCTGTACCGGTCGCGCGAGGTCGACTACCTGATTCAGGCGCCGATGTCGTTCCGGTCGTTTTTCCTGGCGCGGTTTGTCGAGTGCGTCGGGTTCAGTTCTTGGGCGTTTGCCTTCATCGGCTCGCCCGTGATTATCGCGTTCGGCATCACCAACAACGCGCCCCCGGGCTTCTACCTGGCCAGCCTCCTGTACTTCCTGCCGTTCGTGGTGATCCCGTCGGCGCTCGGCTCAATAATCACGCTGGTGCTCGCCAGGATCTTCCCGCGTCTCAAGATGCGCACCATGGCCCTGGCCGGCTGCCTGGTGCTCCTGCTGTTTTTTGTCTACTGGCAGCGGTCGTTTGACGCGGCCCAGATTTCCGAAGACAGCCTGCTCCCCGCTATCCTCGATGTCACCGCACAGACCCAGTCAGCCCTGCTCCCAAGCCATTGGGCCGCCCGCGGGATGCTCGCCGCATCCGACGGCGACTACCGCGAGGCCCTGTTCAGTTTCGGCCTGCTGGCGAGTAACGCCCTGATGGTGCTGTGGATCGCCGCAAGCCTGGCCGGCAGGATCTTCTACACCGGCTGGTCAGGCCTCGCCGGGCAGGACCGCACGCGGGTCCGGCTCCCGGGCAAGGGCATCCTGGGGCGGCTGGATGGGCTGCTGGCATACGTGCCCAACCCCGTGCGGGCGCTCGTCATCAAGGACGTGAAACTGTTTTGGCGCGACCCGACCCAGTGGTCGCAGTTCGTGATCTTCTTCGGCATCATGGCGCTGTACATCGCCAACCTGCGCAACGCTCGAGGCCAGCTCCAGCAGGAGTTCTGGCGAAGCTGGATCGCCTGCCTCAACATCGGCGCCTGCACGCTGATTCTCGCCACGCTCACAAGCCGGTTTGTATTCCCGCTGGTAAGCCTCGAAGGGCGGCGGTTCTGGATACTGGGCCTCGCCCCGCTATCGTTCCGCAGGCTGGTATGGCAGAAATTCTGGCTCAGCGTGGTGACTACATCGGTGTTCACGGTTGCGCTGGCGGTACTGTCCGCGCACATCCTGCGCCTGGAACTGGTGTACTTCGCGCTGTCGGTGTATAGCGTGCTCATCACCAACTTCGGCCTCGCCGGCCTGGCCGTCGGGCTTGGCACCCTGTTCCCGAACTTCCAGGAAGACAACCCGGCCCGGATCGTCTCCGGCATGGGCGGCACGCTCAACTTCATACTTAGCGTCGGTTACATCGGGTTCGTCGTCGGCGCGCAGACGCTCATCCTGCAGTGGCATGTCCTCAATCTGTTCCGTAGTGAGCAGGCGTTTTACGTGGCCCTGGCCTGCGTCGTGGCGTTTGTAACGGCCCTCAGCGCCGTCAGCACCATTGTCCCCATGCGGCTTGGCCTCAAAAACCTCCGCCTCATGGAGTTTTAGAATAGATCCGACCGATCCGACCGATCCGACCGATCTTCGAAAGAAAGGCCCGTAACGTGGAAAAGGTCTCCGTCCGCACCGCCGCGCACGCCCAGTTCGTCAACATCGACCGGGAAATCAACCGGATCATCGCCAACTCCGGCGTCCGGGACGGCACATGCCGGGTGTTTGTACCCCACACCACCGCCGGCGTTACCAT
>JAPLKX010000334.1 GCA_026387845.1 Candidatus Hydrogenedentota bacterium
CTGCAAAAACATCTGCCGCGTCGGCCAAGGAAAAGACGCCGCGAGATTCACCACACTCACGGAACCCACCGATTTCCAGCGTCACGTCTTCGGCCTGCTCGGTCTGAAGCGCACGTAGCGAAACTTTGTGCCCAGTACGCCAGCATTTGAATACAATGCTATCCCCAAAGCTGAATAAAACTTGCATCCAATCAGGCTCTGGAACTTCGGCCTAAACCACACCCGCGGCGCAAACGTACTCTACATGGACGGACACGCCGGCTTCCTGGACTACGTCCCAAAACCCAACGGCAAATTCCCCGTCACATACAGCACCTTCATCGGCGGCGCCAGCTTTATGGGGATGGGCTAAAGCCAGATGTGCCCCAAACCGGTTGGGCAAACCGTAGCGCGACTGACGCAACTCGATCCGCTAACTCGTTGTATTCTTGTGCCTGCGACCGGACGGACGGATGCGATATTTCCGCAGTTTGTCACTTAACGTCTTGCGATCTATGCCGGCCATTTGGGCTGCACGTATTTGCATCCCCCCCGCCTTATCAAGAACCCCAACCAGGTAATCCCGCTCCGCCTGTTCCATGGCTTTCCTGAGCGTGTTGGCGCCACCCCGCACAGCCGGCGTCGCCGCCGATGCGCCATCACGCAGCGCAACCCGCAACGCGCGCTCCTCCACCACCCGGCCCTCCGTGCGAATCACCGCCAGTTCTATAATGTTCCGCAACTCCCGGACGTTTCCCGGATAGTCATATTCCTCCAACGCTTTCATGGCTTCAGGCGACACCTCCTCTACCAGATGCCGTTGCGCCGATTTCGTTCGGTTCAGGAAATATCGTACGAGGGCGGGAATGTCGATTTTCCGGTCCCGAAGCGGCGGAACATCGATCGCCACTACATTAAGACGGCAATAAAGATCCTGCCGAAAACCCCCGTCCCCTATCGCACGTTCAAGATCACAATTGGTCGCAGCGACCACCCGCACATCCACATGCCGGATACCACGAGCTCCCAGCGGCCGTATCTCTTTCTCTTCCAGTGCCCGCAGCAATTTCCCCTGCAAATCCTTGGGAAGTTCTCCCACTTCATCAAGAAACAGCGTGCCCCCGTCTGCCTGTTCGAACCGCCCGATAAGCGCCTCATGGTTGTGGAGGCCCGGATATTGCCTGATTACGCCAAACAACTCGCTCTCAGCCAGTGTCGGCGGAAATCCGCAGTCCGTCGCGACAAATGGACCCTGATGCCGCGGGCTCTGATCATGTATCGCGCGCGCCACCAGTTCCTTGCCCGTGCCCATCTCGCCACCAATCAACACCGAACAATCCGATGTCGCCGCACGCGCTATCAGTTTTCCAAGCTCCACCATCACCGGGCTCTCCCCTATCATCTCATGGCGGTCGCCGTGGCGCTCGATCTCTTGTTCCAAAGACGCCGCGTGACGCTGAAGCGCGCTGTGTTCAAGCCATGTCCCTACCTTCGCAACGATCTCCTCGTAGCTCGACCGCTTCTGAATATAGTCCAGAGCACCCAACTGCATCGCCTGGACCGCCGTCTCCACGCTCGCATGACCCGTCAGAACGCATAAGGTCGCTTTAGGGTCGTGTTCCCGCGCCGCACGAATGATCTCCAGGCCGCTCCGGTTTCGTGGCAGTTGAAGGTCAACCAAAATCAGGTCGTACCGCGATGACGTGACATCCCGGATTCCGTCTTCCGCATTCCCATCCGAGAACACCCGGTAACCTTCACGATTAAGCGTGTCGCAAAGGCACTGCCGCACCTCCTCATCATCTTCTACCACCAAAATCGAAGGCGTTGCCATGATATGGAACCCCGTATGCTTTCACGCAATCATATCACCGCCCAGCACCAGTTTCCTCATCACGGCCGCCACGTCGGCGTTCAATTCTTCTTTGCGGGCTTCCAGCATGTCCAATACCTTCGAACGAGGCAAACCTTTCCGGTAAGAGATTAACACCCCGGAATCCCGCTCCGCCGAAAGCAGGACGGTACCCGCGGCCACGTCCTCTTCGAACGCCGCCGACGAGTCCGCTAGACGTTAAGCGCGGCCTTCCCTCCGCGCGCCCCAAACACTAGACACTGAGCACGGCCCCCGGCCAATCAGGCACTTGGACCTGCGGCAGTATTCTCTCCAGTTTCCCCCGAAGCGGTTCCAACCATGGAGGAAGCATCAGTTTCTTGCCCAATTCGTCCGCCGGTTCGTCAATCGCAAAACCCGGACCGTCCGTAGCGATTTCAAACAGCACTCCGCCCGGTTCCCGGAAGTAGATCGAGTGAAAATACTGGCGGTCAATAACAGGAGTCACGTTATAGCCCAGATCGCAAAGGGTGCCTCTCCACACCGCCTGCTGCGCGTCATCCGGTGTCCGAAAGGCCACATGGTGCACGACGCCGCCACCGAGTCGTGCCAGCGGCGCGTCCGGCAGGCAAAGCACGTCTAAAACCGAACCGTGTTCACCCGACCCGCTACGATAGCGGAAACGTTTTCCAGTTTGCGCCTCCGCTTGGAAACCAAACACATCGGTCAAGTGTTTGGCCGTCTTTTCATAGCCTTCTTCGGACAACGTAACGCTGTGAAAACCTTGAATGGCGCGCCCAGGTTCAACCGGTCCGCTCCCCGCCATCGGACTGCCCGCGGCCACAAGTTCGATCCGCACTCCATCCGGATCGTCAAAACCCAGAACGCTCTCCCCAAATCGATCCCCAATCTCTTCCACTTGGACCTGATGTTGCCTGAGGCGTTCCGCCCAGAACTCGAGTGCGCCCTCCGGCACTGCAAATGCTACCGAGGTCACTTGCGGCGGCCCCACTTGACCACGATAAGCACCAGCCCACACAAAAAACGTCAGAACCGTCCCGGGGCTGCCCACACCGTCGCCATAGTACAGGTGATAGCTGGTCGGAGCATCAAAATTCACCGTCAACTTGACCAGGCGCAGTCCAAGAACCCCGCAATAAAAATCGACGTTGTCCTGGGCGTCAGCCGTAATGGCAGTCACATGATGTATACCCCGTATTTTGTTTTCCATGTGCGCGCACTCCGTTTGCCTATCTTGAAGAGAAACAAGTGCTGATCAACACGCATTCCTCGAGGTCAATCCAGCAGGATGGACACCTCATAATCCCAAGTTTCGGACAGACGGAATGAGCAAGGATTGAAATGGCAGATGGCCAATGGCACTTGTCTCGGGCACAACGCTCCCCCGACGGAATGAGCAAGGACTGAAATGGCAGATGGCCAACGGCACTTGCCTCGGGCACAACACTCCCCCGACGGAATGAGCAAGGACTGAAATGGCAGATGGCCAATGGCATTTGCCCTGGGGCACAACACTCCCCCCCGACTTCCCCGAAGGGGAACAATGTGAATAGCCGGAGGCGACCGAAGGGAGCCTCCGGTTCAGATGGAAGAACGACGACAACCCCGGAAGGGGTTGAATGAAAATCCGTTTCATCAGTTCAACCCTATTCAGAGTTTGGGCGTTTTTGCGCTGTCCGGAGGTTCCCCGCGGTCGCCTCCGGTTATTCACATTGAACGCCTTCGGCGTACGTTACCATCACGACATCGCCCACAACAGTCATGGTCTCGTCGCCCCCTGCACGCCGGCCACACGTCGCACAAGTTCCCGGCAGACACCCAACTCCTCCTCGTTGATCGTATGCGCCATCCCCGGATACCGCCGCACTTCCACTTCGTCCACTGCGTCCACTACACCGGCGTCACAAGCCTGTGCAGGAACGCCGGTTGTGTCAGTCGGTCTCAATCCGCAATCCGCAATCCGCAATTCCCCAAACCCCGCCTATTCCGCAAACAGCAGCGTCGCGAAATCCAGCGTGTAGCACCGCTCGACGTCGTACCCGTACGGCCGTTTCTCCATGTAGCCCAAGTACCTCGGCGTGTGCCACCAACTGTACGGCAGTTCGAAAATATACCCCCAGTCCGACTTGTCCCCGGGCGCATTCAACTTGGCGCTGTTGGTGTGCCGCGCCCACCCGGCCGGGTCGTCCAGAAACCCCCCGTAAAAGTTGACGGCGTCTTCGAGCGTGGCGCCGCGTTTCGACTTCAGGTCGCGCAACATCACCCCGTGCGCCTCGGCAATGTGAACCGCCTGAACCATCCCCTCCAGCGCCATCAGCGTATAGGTGCCCGATTTTTCCTCACGCCGGACCTCCTTCGGCAGCCGCCCGTCCGCCCCAATCTGGCCCCGAAGCCCGTGGCGGTAATACCGGCAGGCCCGGTCAAACAGGTCCCCATCCTGCAACACGTGCCCCGCGCACATCAAAAACACCACCTGCCAACTCTGACTGTTGTCCTTGTACAACTCCTCCCGCAGATGGTACTCCACAAACGGGCGCAGCCACCCCCGAAACCGCTCGACTTCCGATTCGTTCACCAGCCCTTCGCCCCGCAGAAGGTCAAAAGCGTACATGAACGCCGGAAAACTGTACGCAATGGCCAGCGGCGTGTCCCCACGTCGCGCCAGTTTCACCTGCTGCCACCAATGACCGCCGTGAACCGGCCGCGTCAGGTTGTCTACCCACGCGAAAATAAACTCGCGCGACTTCTCCCCGTACGCCTTATTGCCCGACATCGCGCACGCCAGCGCCAGCGCGTGCGAAATACGCGCGTCTTTCCGTAGTTGCCGCACAATCTGCTGCTGAGTTTCCCGCTCGTTCGTGTAGAAACCCGGCACCTTTAACTCGCCCCGAATCGGATTCGGCGACTGCTGCGCCAGGTAGTCCGCCGTCCGAAGCAAATCCGCGTACGCCGCCGAAACCACCGGCTCGTTGGCCGCCACCGCGTTTTTCACAAACTCGATCCGCGCCCGGTTCACCAGCAAGTTCGGGCTCGCAAAAGACTCTCCAGAAACAGAGGGCGCCCCCCCATTGCCGCACCCAACAAAAGTTAGCAGCAAAAACAGCGCAGCCAAGATGCCCGCACCACAACAGTCCCGTCTTCTGTCCACAGCGTCCACTCTGTCCACTACTTCACCACCGGCGCCAGGTGCTCTTTCACAAACCTCTCCACGCCCGGCGAGTTCAAATGGTCGTAATCCGAAAATAACTCCGTGTCCATAATCGCGCCCGTGAAGTCGTAAAACTCCAACTCATAGCTCTTCTTGAACTCGTCAAGCTGGCGCATCAGCCTGTCTGCGCCCGGCTGCGGGCCAAGCAGAGTGGGGGGGAGGGCGATAACGACCCGCGACCCGCGCTGTTTCGCCATCTCCAGGATATCCCGCAGCGTTTGCGCATAATGCTGAAAATAGCCCTCGTTCAGCCCATCAAAATACAGGCTCTCGACGCGCTGCCGCACCTTCTCCGGGTCCGGCTTTCCTTTGACCGTCTCAAAATCGCACGGCACCGTTCCGGCCGTCTGGCTGACCCAGCGCCACGTAAACTTCGACTGCACGTAGATCAAAATTCGGCGGAACGGGATCTCGCTGCGCGCCATCGCCAGCAACATCGACGGACGCAGCGGCTCGTAATACACGAACCGGTGGTCCTGGTTTGGTTGCGGCGAAAACATCGTGAACGGGTCGAGGAAAAACAGGATCGTGTGCGCCCGGTTGCCGCGCCCGTAAAACTCGCTTAGGTATATTTTCTCCGGCACAATCCCGCCGCCGAACGGCACCGCTATGTTGAACACCTTGCACCCAAGCTCGCGCTCGAAGCACTCCAGGTTGCATCTCACCCGCGTCAGCACACGCGCCCGCGACGTGCCCATCACCAACACGCCCACCTCCTCGCCACGCGGCATCGAAAGCAGCACCGAGTCCGTCTCGAACTGCTCGAACGCGTACCGCGAATCGATCACGGCCAGCACGGCGCCGGCGATGACCGCATTTATCACGGCGAACCCGCAGAGTTTTATAACAAACCGTTTCATCTGAAAGCACTCTATCGTAGACGCGGCATCCTTGCCGCGTGGACAAGCGGCAGGATGCCGCTTCTACGTTTTCTCAAAACGTGAAGTAAATGAATTCCTTTTGCCGGAACACGCCAAAAATCACAATCGTCCAGATCAACGCCGAATACAACGCCCACCGCACCGGCAGCGGGCGGCGCGACAGCCACTCCAGCGTCAGCCCCCGCGCCTGGCAAACATGCACGACTTCAAGGATCGCAATCAGAGCGCCAAAAATGGCCAAATCCCGCGGCAGCACGCCCATCGACCGCACCACCTCATAAAACCCCCCCGGGTCGATCACCGCGCCCCAGCCACGCGCCAGTCCGCCCACTATGCCCGCCGCGTCTCCCACCGACCTCGCCCGGAAAAAGATCCACGCAAAACACACCAGCACAAATGTCGAGACGATGCGGATTGAATGATGCACCCGCGGTATGCGCGACAGCCCCAGCGCCGCCCCGGCTCTCTCCCGCGCCGGCATCGTCAGTTTGCCCATGATGATGTAGCCCGCGTGAATGGCGCCCCACGCCAGAAACGTCCAGTTCGCCCCGTGCCACAACCCGCTGAGCAGGAACACCCCCGCAATGTTGATGCGCCAACGGCCCTCGCCCACGCGGTTGCCGCCCAGCGGGATGTACACGTAGTCGCGGAACCATGACGTCAGCGAGATGTGCCAACGCCGCCAGAAA
>JAPLKX010000751.1 GCA_026387845.1 Candidatus Hydrogenedentota bacterium
AAGAGACTATTCCCGGGATCCGCCAAACCTGACGTGACCTTGTCAAGCTTTGAAAGCAGTTCCTCTTCAGAAAGATCCCCGGGACACTTCCAGGGAGTCATATTAGAAAAGCCAATACTTGGCATCTCGTGTTTGTCGTCGATCGAGACAACCCTTTCCTCTGGATAGATCACGTAGTCAGACTCCGCGAGAATGTCTCTCACTGCGGGCAGATCGTCATTACCTGCGTTGAGGATGACCCTGACTCCAATCGGTTTGAGCCGTTCCTCAGCGATCTGCATCCAGCGTCTAAGGCTGGTCCTCATGGCCTGAATAAACACTTGTTCCATGCTCGCTTCTGTTTGGCGAAGGGTATCCCACTCGTTCTTGGTCGTGCGGAATGGGTAACTTCCCAACGCTCTGATTTCCCGCTCGAGATTGTCCAATTCCTCTTCTGTGCTTGCCGTCCTCAAACTGCCGACATATTCGGCTCTCCAGCGACCATCCTCAGCCATGATCGGTGTTACGGTTTTCCCCGTTATGTCGCCACCATAAACGAGAACATTCGCCTTGTACGCCTTGGCGGCGTTTAGGAACTTGAGGAGAAGTCTCTCTGATCCGTGAATATCCGTAACGAAGAACAGGCGCGTTTTTGTCAACAGATCCACAGCTTTCGGCTCGGATTGACGGGCAGAAGAATATATGCTTGCACCCAGCTCGCTTGTATATACTTTTCCCTATTTTATAGAGAGCCCACATAAATTGCGTAGACCTGCGATACTCTCTTCTTATGATCTGACTTGAGCAAGGAATCAGCTCTTTATGTGAGAAAAAGCTCCGGGCTAACCAGAAACGTCACGGCAAACGACGCTTTTATCGCAAACCTCGTCGGAATGGGCATACTGATTAACATTTTCTGGGTCGTGTTTGCGTCAGCATCATACCCTGGTGCCGACCTTACGGCCACCGTCTTCACGGGACTTGCGGTCAATCTGTTGGTCGCGTATGTATACTGGATGCTTTCGACTGCTATGCCTAGAACTGGTGGAGACTACGTCTGGGTTGGAAGAATCATTCACCCAGCAATAGCGTTCATGGTAAATGCACTGTTCGTCGTTCTAATGGTAACTTGGGCCGGTGTATTCCCATTCTTCAATGCAGCTTACAATATCCAGATATTCTTGACAAATCTCGCCATTACAACCGGAAATCCATCATATACTGCGATGGCCACCACGCTTGCTGACACTACCAATATCTTCATCGTCTCCGTTGTAATGGTGACGCTTGTGGTTTTGACGATGCTCCTGTCCGTCAAGAACATCTTTCGTATCGTCATAGCACTATTCGTTGTGCAGGCAGTCATTTACGTGATTTTCATGGGAATGATGGTGACAACCAGCCATGCTGCGTTCGTCGCGGGTTTCGATGCGAGGTCAGGAACGACAGTGGATGCAATTGTGAAGAATGGAACAGATCTTCTCGGTTCCCCTATCACATTCACCGCTGGGGCGACCGCGATCGGGCTAGTGTATACGATGACGAGTTACATCGGATATGCAAACAGCGCCTACTTTGCCGGTGAAGTGAAGGGCGATCCAAGAAGATCACAGGGACTTGCCATATTTGCGTCGCCCATCATTTTCGCAGTACTAATCTATTTGCTCTA
>JAPLKX010000506.1 GCA_026387845.1 Candidatus Hydrogenedentota bacterium
GGCGCCGGGAGAGGCCTGAGAGCCGAGCCGCCCGCCGATCTCGGTTTTCATGAACGAGTCGTAATCGGCGCCTTGCGGCGGGAGTTGGAAAATCTCGCCGGTGCGCGCCCGGCGGAGCCGCTCCATGGCGTAGACCCCCTCGACCATGGCGACGCTCACGTTTTGGTCGCGGTTGATCCGGGCCACTTCCTGGTACAGCTCTTTGCGGTCCTTGTTTTCGGCGGCGATAATTCGCTGGACTTCATTTCGCTCGTCGGGGTTGGTGATCTTGTCGGCGTTGCGGATCTCGAGGTAGCCGCGGTTGTTCTCGCCGGCCCGCGCGGCCAATTTTGTCCGCTGGACCTGGTCAAACCGCTCCCGCATCCGGGTGGCTATCTGGGTGACGGTGGGCGAGGTCATCTTGAGTTCCTGCGCGTACGCCACATTGACCGGCGACAGCGCGCAGAGGACCTCTTCCAACGTTGACGGGGCCGGGGCGAGGCTTACCGGCTCGGTCTTGATGGCTTCGGTCTTTCCTTCGATGTAGTCAAGCGTAGACGTAGCCTGCTGCTCGATGTGGTGGCGGATGTCCACCGTGATGTGGGCCTCGAATTTGCGGGGGATGTTCACACAACCCAGCACAACCACTATCCCGGCCGCCACACCCAAACTCACAAGTCGTTTCATGTTCCGGCACCTCCTGTTGGGAAACTGACGAGGAATCGGTTCAACTCATTCTATTTTTTTTCCTGATCCGGGGCGACTCCAAGCCGCTCGATCCGGGCCTCCTGCGCGAGCGTTAAAGCGCTGAAAAAGGCTTCGGTGTCCATCTGCAAGTCCACGGTCAGGTCCAAATCCTTGCTTTTGAGTGCGGCTTGTCCGGCGATCCGTTCTCCCTGGTAGTTTAGCACTAGTTGACCGGAATCAAACGGCCGCTGGGTCTCCTTGCCGATAATTTTTGCCCTGACCTTTTCCAATTGGCGCTCACCGGCGTACTGCTTGGCGAACTGCATGGCCAGCAACCGCTCCACCAGATACGCGCTGACGGTGAAATTTCTGGACGAGGAGATTTTCGCCTGCAAATCCTGGATGCCCGCCGGATACGTGAACGCCACCGTGGCGTCGCCGCCGGCCAGACCTGTCATCTGAACGGCGGGAACCCCGAGCGTACCGGTAAAGAGTCCCAAATCGACGTTTTCGGCCCGGGCGCGCACTTGCACGGGCAGGTTCTCCGCCAGAAACTTCACTTCAATGTCCGCGGTTGCCGAGCCGCCGTACAACGTTCCCTTGAGTTCCGGCGCCCGAAGCAGGCCGCCCTCCATCGTCACCGGGCCCTCCACCTGTTCAAACACCGCGCCCAGCGCCGCCATGTTCGCGGCCTTCACTTGCCCTTGCCCGCGCACCGGGCCGCCAGGCTCGTTGGAAAAGCCGGCCGTGGCTGTCACGCCGGTCAGAGCGGCCCGGGCGCCGCCAACGACGATCGCATCGGCGGCCGCTTCGATCTGAACGTCTACGTTCGCTCCGTCACTCCCGTACGCAAACGTTCCGGTGGCGGTCCCGGCCCCGCCTTTCACCTGGTCCAGCAGGCCCATCGGCTCGAGCGGCTTGAAGTCCGTCTTCAGCGCAAACGGCATCGTGAATTGAGCCGTCGAACCCGTGAAAGTCCAACCGTCGGAGGCGAGCGACGTCCCTTCGGGCAATGTGAGGTTGAAATTGCGGCCGGTCAGCCGCCCGTTGAGGTTGTCAAACGAGAAGGTGCCGGTTGCCTGGATAGGAACACCATACGGGGCGGCATAATCCTTGTACCCCAGCCCTTCAATTGTCCCGCTGCTTTCGAGGTTCATAAACCCGCGGTCGTTCTTCAGCGGGCCCTTCAGTGCCACGCGGCCGCGGAGATCGCTGCCCGGCAACAGGTGTTCGAGCATGGACAAGTCCAGCCGGCAATCGACGTCACCCGACAGGGCAAAATCTTCCATTGGGAAATTCCAGTTGCGCAGGACCAGTTGGTTGTCCTCGTCGATGGTGACGGTAAGTTCCGGCCCTCTTACGTAGCCGAACGTGCCGGTATCGGCCTCGATGTTCCCGGCGATAATCACGGTCTTGCCTTCGGGCGTGACTATGGGCCCGTATCCGAGAGGCGTCGCCTTCAAATCAATCGACGCCCGCAACTGTTGCGGCCCTCCGCCCGGTTCCACCACCAGAGTCCCGCTGAATTTGGAGACCAGGTCGTTGAGCATGTCGCGCTCGTTGAGGGTGTAAAGCCATAGGGCCGGGTCGACATCCTGTAATGTCAGGGTTGTTTTTGCCGGGCTAGCGGCAAGCTCGGAAGCGACGGCCACTTTTCCGCCGGCCAACTCCGCGTCGGCGTTGACCTTGAATGCCCGTTGCGCCGCCGGCAGTAGCGGCCCTTCACCCGCAAACGTCAACCGGGCGGGGCGCTTCTCACCGTTGACAACGAAATCCGCGGCCACCGCCCCGGTTACCTTCAGGGCGGGCAGCTTCCATTCAAAGTCGACCTGGGCAGAATTCAGCCGTTCCAAGAGCGGCAGGGAGGAAATCCCGCCGCGCATATTCGTCGGAAGCGCCGCCAGGACGTCCTCGCGCGACCATCCTTCGAGGATTGCCTGGCCGGTGCATGCCAGGTGGTGCCCTTTAAGGTTGGCGATCAGTTTCTGCCCGCGGTTCAATGTGGCTTCCAATACGTAATCGGCCTGGGCCCCCGCAGTCCCAACCATGTTGACATTCAAATCGCCCTGGTAATATTCCGCCCCCTGCGGCCCAAGAACCAGCCCTTCCGCAGCCAGTTTAACGACTGTCTCCGGCACGCTGATATTGAACGCGCCGACCATCACGTCGCCTTGGACGCGCGTGCCCGACATGTCAATCCGCTTAAAGCCAAACGGCACCGCCAAGTCGGCCGGGTCGGCGTGAGACAGGTCCACGTTTTGCGCAGTGAGCTTATCGAATGAGACCTCAACCCGCTTGCCTGCTACGTTCACCGACCCGCTTACGTCAAGCAAATCCGGCAGCGCCACGGAAAGCGGCTGTATTTTTGTGGAGCCCGCGGTGCGGGCCAGCTCGATGAGAACCTTGCCGCCGCCTACTTCCCGCGAAAATCCCCCGGACCGCGTCCAGAGCGAAGCAGTCACGTTGTCGCCGGTGATGCTGTCCGTAACCGTTTGGGGATTGGGTACAGCCGCGTCCAGGCTGAGTCCTTGGGCTTTGAACGCGTACGACGGCGCGGTTGACTGGACATTGAGCGATTTGATCCGGACCTGCTCGGGGATCAGCGATTCCAAGTTGAATCTGGAAGGTTTCGGCTGGCGTTTTTTCTTTGGCAGGATCCGCTGCGCTTTCTCGAAATCGACATCCAGCCGGTCCAGCGTCAGGCTGGGGACACGCCGCCCCCCCTTTGAAAGCAGCCAGTAATCCAGCGCGAGACCTTCAACCAGCACGGCCGGCGGTCCTTTCAGGTCTCCCGGTTCGTACAGGGCCAGCCTCGAAATCCCGACCGCCCCCAGCGTTGAGACGCTGCCCACTTCCACCCGCGCGTCAACCGATGCCGCCAGCACCGCACGTAGCAGCGCCCGCTGCGGCAGGCCCGTCGCCAGCAGCAATGCAACACCCGCTGCCACCACTAAGACCACCAGGAGCAGGCGTCTCGGCCAACTCCAGCGGCGGCGCACCGGGACGTTGTCGGTCATTTGGCCTCCCGGCTCGCCACGGCTGGCTCATCCACCACTTCAACGCGCAACCGGCCGATCACGGGTATCAACTTGGCCTGCTCGAACAAGTCGCCTTCCGCGAGCTTGATATGGGTTGCATCAGCGATGGGCTGGCCGAACGTCGGGTCGACTTCGATCCATTTTCCCACCCAAACCGCAGCCCACTGATGAAAATAAAATCCGGGTTTGACATCATCGACGTAGATAAGCCCCGCCACTTCCCGGGCCGGAATCCCCAACGCGCGCGCCAGGCCGATGAAAAGCACGCTGTGCTCTGTGCAGTCGCCCTGCATGAGGTCGAGCACCTCGAGGGCGTTGGTCAGTTGCGCCGAGTACGTCGTCCGTACATTGTCAAAGACCCACTTGGCCAGTTTGCCGCTCGCGGCGAGCGCGTTGGTTTCATTCCCGACGATTTCGCGGGCTTTCTCGACGAGCCGCTTATCGTCGCTCTGAATAAACAACGACGGCTTGATCCACTCCGCCACGCTGGGTTCTTTCACGGGGAACTCGGTGGTATCGCTGATAGAAACTTTTTTGGAATGGAATTCGACGTACCCGTCCTTTTCCACAAACTGCTGGCGGTCACTGTTGAATATGTGGTCTTTGGTTATAGGCCCGTATATTCTCAGGGCGAGCGAGTCGCGCTGCCTGGGATTTTCGATGGGTTTGTCGACGGGGGCGGCATTGCTCACAATGACGTCGTTGCTGTAGTTGACGTCCTGGGCCATCTCCTTGGGTTCGAGCCGCATGGTGAGCATCTCAGCCACGCGGTCTTCGAGTACGGTGCCGTCTTGGGTAACGTACGTGGTTGACCGGATTCCCAACTCCTTGATGGTGCTGCCGATCTTGAAGACTTTTGTCACCACGCCGTCAAACACCCGTTCCTCGACCGCCTCGACCCTGCTGGCGCCCGACATCTCTTTTTTGTACATGGGTTCGAACACCGTGTAATCGACGCTTTGCCCGGTCATGCCCCCGCGAATCAACTCGATTTGTTTGAGGGCATCTTTGAGCGACTCTTTAGGCTTTGGGAGCCTCTCCTCAGTTTTCGTTCCCGCCATCGAGGTGGTCAGCAACAGGACGTCGCCATTCACGCGCGCCTCCCATTTCTTGGGGCCCGCGGCGTCTTCCATCTCCTGCTCGATGGACACGAGGTCGCCGCCGGCCGCGTAGGTCCTCTTCAGGTAGATGCGCATATCCTGTTGGATCGCCCCCATCGAGATTTTAAAATGGGCGTCCTCGACTTTCACCACGGACCCATCGGGCTGAACGGTCAGCGAGTCGAATGAATATCCCGCCTTTTGCTCGTTCAGGTAAAGCCCATACCAGTTTTCACCCACCAACGATGTCACATCGAGGTTCTGGGCCGCCAGCAGGCGCGGGAAAAGCAGAAGTCCAACCATAATCAGCACTCTCTTCATGTGCAAACACTCCCAAACGTTCAAGTTACCTATTTTAGCCGATTCCCCCCCGGCTTGAACAGGCAGGGCGCACAATTAATTGGGGCCGTTTTTCCGTGGAAGCGGCGTCCTCGCCGCTTCGTGTAGCACCCGAGACTTAAAGCGGCGGGGACGCCGGTTCGCGCAGCACCTGGTTAAGACTTAAAGCGGCGGGGCCGCCGGTTCGCGCAGCACATGGTTAAGACTTAAAGCGGCGGGGACGCCGGTTCGCGCAGCACATACTTGAAGCGGCGGGGACGCCGCTTCCACAGTCGCGGGGACCTTTAGCGCCCCTAGTGGTGTGAGAAGCATCTCTCCATGGCGAACATCATGGTGGCGCCGACCTCGTTGCAGGCCTCGATTGCCTCGAAGTCGTTAACGCTGCCGCCCGGCTGGACAATCGCCCTAACCCCTTGCGACGTCGCCGCATCCACGGCATCACGGAACGGGAAGAACCCGTCTGAAGACATTGCCGCGCCATCGAGCGTCTCGGAACCTTTGTATTTCTCGCGGGCTTTCACCAGAGCCTGCTGCACCGCGCCCACCCGGTCCTGCTCGCCGGTGCCCACACAGATGGTTTGCCCGTTTTTGGCGATGACGACGCCGTTCGACCTGACGTGGATGTTGACGTACCAGGCGAAAAGTAGGTCATCGAGCTCGAGGGGAGTCGGTGGCCGGTGTATCTCGATGCGGCCCTTGGTTTTATGCTCGTTATACGCCAGCACCAGGTCGGCGCCGCTCTTTACGTGTGACAGGTAAGGCTGCGCCAGCACCAGGCTGCCGTCGTCGAAAACCTTGATTTCCAAAACCGACGTGCCTTCGTCGATGAACTTTGGCAGGACCGAGAAATCAGGAAGCCGGATGACGCGGATCTCGCGGTTTTTCTTGAACCGTGCGGCGTCTTTGAAGGTATCCACGGCATCCTGCGTAAACCCAGGCGCGGCAACACCTTCCACTATAGTCTCCATGATTTCCGCAGCCGTCTGCCCGTCCACTTCCACGTTAAACACGACCACGCTGCCGAACGCGGCCTGGGCGTCGGCGTCCCTGGCTCTCCGGTAAACGTCGACTAGCGGCATCTGCCCGATCCGCATGGCCACGCCGGAAGGGTTGCAGTGCTTCATCACGGCGCACGACGGGACCCGCATGTATTTCAGGATTCCGACGGCGTGGTGCATGTCTTCGATGTTGGTTTGCGACAGGCCGCTCTTGCCCGTCTTCAGGACTTCGTACGCACCGAGGACCAGCCGCTGCCCGTCCGCCGGCCGGTAGAAGGCCGCGGGCTGGTGAGGATTGGTGCCGTACCGCAGGTTTTCGACCTTGACGTACTTGCGCCCGATAATGTCGACGGAATCCGGAAACTGGCCTTCCGTCCGGGTCCGATACATCTGTTTGAGGTCCTTCTCGACCATAAGCAGCTCCTTTCGCGATTAAAAAAGCAAAGTCGCCCGGGCATCTTGTTTTCGGCGCCCAGGCGATCGGCAACTCCACAACCCGCCGCTTCCCCGTGGTTGAATCCACGCTTACTCGCCAGTCGCGGCGGCCTATGCAGTTATTTTGGCATAGTGGCGGGCGAAAATAAAGCAGGAAGATCTATTCATTCTTCGAAAGCGGAGCCGGCGCCACGACATTAGGGATCTTTGGTTTTTCAGGCTTGGTAGGGCGCGTGGGCATATCGGGCATTCGGGGCATCTGGGGCACAGGCTTTTTCACTTCAGGCCGGGCTGGCTTTTTTGGAGCCGCTTCTTCTTTGGCGGCCACCGGGACAGGCAGAGCGGGCGGGTCGGCATCCGGCGGCCAGGCGGGCGCCGGGCCGAGGTCGGAGTCCCACTTGTCCCGCGCGGCTTTTGCATAATCAGGCCACCGCCGGATGATGTCAAGGTAAACGTTGTAGCTTTGGCCAAGCACCGGATTCTGTCTTACCCGGCGCTGGAAGTAGAGAATCCACGGGCGGGCCTTCGGATCTCTGGCCAGTTCGATTTGGGTTCCGTGCCATGCCCAGAACCGCTGAGGATGTCCCGCCAGTTCCGCCGTTAGACGCACGTACGGCCGGCAACTCGAGTCCCGGCCCTCCGCGACCTTTTGCCACCACGGAAAAACAGACGTATGCGCGGCGGGCATCTTGTGTAAAGAGTTCAGAGTGTCGAGCAACTCGCCGCGAAGCGCCGCGTTTTGCTTGAAGACCGCCTTGAACGGATACAAGCCGAGCGGGGCCGGCTTTGCGGGATTGGCCAGAAACCGCAACGACGCATCGACATCGCCGAGCAAATCAACAAAGGCTTCCCGCAGCGACGGTTCTGAAAGCTCGAGCCGGTATACCGAATCTACCGCGTCTCGCAAGTATTCGTCAGCGGCAAGTGCGGCGTAGAAATCCTCAAAGGTCCTGTCCAGATCCTCGTCGCGTGCCAGCAAGTTGTCAAACTCGATCAAGAGGTTACGGAAAACGGGGTGCCGCTCGAGGGGGCGGACTGCTTCGATTGCGCTTCCCAGTTGCGGGTGGGCCGAGACATAGGCCAGGAAACCCCTGTGGTGGTTGACGAGAGAGGGCTGCGTATTCAGGCCCGTCCACACAGAGTCCATAACGCCTTTTTCAGTGGCTGTAGGCGCGGCGGCATCTTCTGCAACGCCGGCAGTGGCCATTATCAGTAGAGCGGCCGTAATAAGTGAGCGCAAGAATCGATCTCGAGTTGCATTTTGCACGCGCCATTATACGGTCAGCGTGAGCTCACACCGCAAGCGAGACGGTGGCGAAACAGGATCTTTTACAGTAAGATAGCTTCCGTTTTGAGGCCGCCGCTCATGAACTTCATTAAAAGTTTTTTCGTGTACCGCGCAAGAGCGTTCAATTATGCGATGCAGGGCATCATCACGGTTGTGGTATCGCAACCCAATATGCGCATTATCGCCGTGGCGGGTGTGGCCGCATTCGTAATGGGCCTGGTGCTCGACCTGAACTACCTGGAGTGGTCGTTTCTTCTGTTAGCCATCTTCTTTATCTGGATGACGGAAACGTTCAACAGCGCGCTCGAGTTTCTGGTCGACCTGGTCTCACCGGAGTTTCACCCGCTGGCAAAGAGGGCCAAAGACGCGGCCGCCGGCGCCGTTCTGATAGCCATTTTTTTGTCGCTATGCCTGGGCGGCCTGATCCTGCTGCCGAAATTCATCGCGCTGTTCAGGGAATAGAATAAAGAAAGATGTCTAAGCTGTATCAGATGGTGGTTTTACGCCCGCTGACAGCCAAGTCGGAAGAATAAAATGAGCAAGATCACCCTTCGTTTGCCGGATTCGTTGCATGAGGAGGTCAGGAAACTGGCCAAACGCGAGAACATATCCATCAATCAACTGGCCACGCTGGCTATTGCTGAGAAAGTCGCGGCACTCGATACTGCGGACTATCTTATGCGACGGGCCTCGAAAGCGGACAAGAAGAAGTTTCTTCGCGCCATGAGTAAGGTTGCCGATGAGGAACCCGATTATCGGGATGCCCCGTAGTTCGATCTGCTTTACTTGTTTCCGAGGTTCTTGAATAGGAACAGGCCGTCTTTTCCCGGCGCGACGATGTCTTTCCAGCCGTTTCCGTCGATATCTTCCACCCAGATGTAAATGCCTACGCCGCTCGCCTGGCCCGCCGGCCCGTAATCGATCGTGTGGCGCTCGAACTTGCCACCGAGTTCGCTGACGTTCAAGCAATTCCAGCTCGAGGTTGTACATAAATCGAAGCGCCTGGGTGTTCGCGCGATAGGCCGCTTCAAACAGCGATTGAGATGCCGTGACGCTTTCAAAGACCTGGCCGGCGCGCTTCACTCCCGTTCCCGCACCTGAAGCATCTTATTCCGCAGCCTGGCCTGGCGATCAAGCAGCGCCTTCGTACTCTTGCGCCAATAGGCGGCTTGCTCCTCGATCGACTTGCCTGCAAGCTCCTCGCGCACCCGGGCCGCGCCCTGATGCATCATCTCGACGCAATCGAAGCGCTTCTTCTTAGCGCGTTGGTTCGTCATATTCCAAAACCTCCAATGGCGACCGAATCTCAATAGACCGGTATCCATGCACCATGCTTACGGCATTACGCCTTGCAACGAAATCCGCCTCAGGTTAACGATGTGCTGAAAATTCCAGCTTACAATCGCCGCGCACTCCGAAACGCTCGCCACCGCTACATGCAGCGCATCGCCCGCCCAATTCGGCGTCACCACCCCCGCGTCGAGATAGGCCTGTTGCAGCATCAGGGCCGCCGCAGATTCCTCGACGACTTCCATGGCAGGGAGCAATTCCTCAAACACAGCCCGAACGGCCTCGGGGGCGCCCCGCAATTCCTTTTCCACAAGGCCCGAAACCACAAGTTGAAACTGGCCCTTCCGCACCTGCTGGAAAAAGGCATTGCTGCCCGCCTCGAATATATCATCCTGCGTGCCGCCGAACACCGACGTGTCCGCATATACCCGCATCGGTCTCTTCATAACCATTTCACCCTTGCACAGACAGCCAATCCCTAAAAGATCTCGAGCAAGGGGGTGCACCCCCTCCCCTTGCATCCCCCCAATATGCCCTATCAATAGCCTCTGTCAGGCCCAAAGATCGCTCCGTTTCGCTACGGGCTGACTGGGCGGCTTTCCTATCGGAGCCGCCCTTTCAGCCCTGCGCTACACTCCGCTCAGCCACAAGAACTACAAGTAACAAGGGAACAAAGTAAGCAAGTGCCAACTACCTGGAAAAGCGGAACCCGATGTCGACGCTCGTGCCCGACGGGTAGCTGCCGCCGCGGGCCGCCGACCGGCAGCTGCCGCCACCGACGCCCCAGCCACCGCCCCGTAGCATGCGGTACAAGCCCCTGAGGGGATCCACCCACGCGCTGCCATCCGCCGGCGCGCCAGTATAGCTCGAGTGCCAGTCGTCCTCACACCACTCCCAAACGTTCCCGCTCATGTCGTACAAACCAAACGCATTCGGCAGCTTGAGACCCACGACATGGGCGTATTGCTCGCCGGCGTCCCCCGCGTTGCCATCCCACCACGCATAGTCGTTGATCAAAGTATAGTCCGGGTCGTCGCCCCAGTAGCAGCGCGTTGCCGTATCCGCGCGGCACGCATACTCCCATTCGGCCTCCGAGGGCAACCGGAATAGGCGTCCCGACAAACCCACGTAATTATTCAACGCAGTGATAAACGGTTTCGCGTCATTCCACGATACATAGACCGCCGGGCTGTCTGGATCGTCCAAAACGTAATCTTGCCCCGACCACGGCGTCGTGCCCATCACCGCCTGCCACTGGCGTTTGGTCAACTCGTATTT
>JAPLKX010000021.1 GCA_026387845.1 Candidatus Hydrogenedentota bacterium
GCCCAAGGGACCACGCGGTGGGGTCGAGCTCCCGCTCGACCGTGGCTTCCTACCACAAACCCAAGGTAGGGCTGCCCCTCCGCCACCTCCACCACCCGGTCGCGCGGGAGCGCGACCCCACCGCAACTGCCCCTCCGCAACTGCTGCCCATCGGCCCTATGTTCGTCCGTGCAAATTCGCCAACCCCCCTTCACGGGTGCTAGAATTGACGCACAGTAGCCGCGCCGCGTGCGCGCGGCGTTGCAACGGGTGGAGGTTTTACCAATGAGTATTGAGCCCATCTATTCCTCTGCCGTACGTGAAATGCCCGAAGAAGACCGGCCCCGCGAGCGGCTGGCCCGGCTTGGCGCCGAAGCCCTGCGCGACGCCGAACTCATTGCCATCATTCTGCGCAGCGGCATCCGCAAAATGGGCGCAGTCGCACTCGCCGAGGAAGTGTTGCACAAATTCGGCGACCTCCGCGCGGTGTCCCGGGCGTCCGTGGAAGAACTCAAACAGGTAAAAGGCATGGGCACGGTCAAGGCTATTGAACTCAAAGCCGCGCTTGAACTGGGAATGCGGCTCGCCGCCCATACCGGGCCCAAGCGCACCAAAATCCGATCCGCCGAGGATGTCGTTGAACTGCTCATGCCGCGGTTCAAACAGTGCGAGACCGAGCACCTCAAAAGCATCCTGCTGACCACCAAACACGAGGTTATTAAAGTCGTCGACGTGTCCCATGGCGGCCTCGACGGCACCAAGAAGGGGCATTTCAATACATCCCCACGCTGCTGGCGGCGCTGGTGTTTGCCTTCATGGTAACCCGTGGCTACCGGGCAGCGTGGGCCGGCATGATCCTGTTCGGCCTGTACACCGTGTTCGCCCTGTTTTTCTTCCGCGACCCCGCGCGCACTATCCCTGGCGCCGGCTCGGACGTCGTCTCGCCCGCCGACGGCAGAGTCGTCGCCATAGAAGACCTTGATTCAACCCCCTACTACAACGGCCCGTGCCGGCGCATCTCGATCTTTATGTCGCCGTTCAACGTGCACGTCAATCGCGCCCCCGTTCAGGGCATCGTGACCAAGATCCTCTATCAGCCCGGCGGGTACATCAACGCCATGAGGCCAGAAGCCAGCGAACACAACGAGTCCAACGCCATATGGATGCAGACGCCGTACGGCCCCGTCACCGTCCGTCAGATCTCCGGCGCGATTGCCCGGCGTATCGTGTGCAGGGCCGGCATCGGCCAGACGCTCGAGCGCGGCCAGAAGTTCGGCATGATCAAGCTGGGGTCCCGCACCGAGCTTTACCTGCCCGCGGGAACTGAACTTTGTGTTAAAATGAACGATAAAGTCCGTGCTGGTTCAAGCATCGTGGCGAGGTTTTCAAAATGAAGCGCAAAGCCGGAAAGATCAAGCGCGCGTCCCGCAGGCGCCCCATTAACGTATTGGCCAGCGCCATCACCATTTTCAGCCTCTATTTCGGCCTCGCCAGCATCTTCTGGAGCATCCGGGCCAACTACGTCTTCGCATCGTATCTCATCTTTCTCGCCCTGATCTGCGACATGTTCGACGGAACCGTCGCCAAGCTCACCAACAGCACCTCCGAATTCGGCAAGGAACTCGACAGCCTGTGCGACCTCGTCTCATTCGGCGTGGCGCCCGCCGTCCTGATTTACCACGCGTACTGGCAGGATTATGAGAGCCTCATCCCCGGCGCGATCGGCAGGACCGGCTCGGTGATGGCGATCATTTTCGTCATTTGCGCCGCGTTGCGCCTCGCCCGATATAACGTGTTCCAAAGCACGAGCCGCGATTCGTTCACCGGCCTGCCAAGCCCCGCCGCGGGCGGCACCATCGCCGCGTTTGTCCTGTTCGCGAATTTCTACGGATTGCACGTGGCCTTCTACGTGCTTGGCCCGCTCACCCTGATGCTCGCCTATCTCATGGTAAGCACGATCCGCTACCCGAAAGATCGTCTCAAGAAAGTGTTCATTCTCACCCCCGCTAATGCGTTCCGCCTGCTGGCCCTTGCGGCCATTGTCGTGGCCGTGTTTCACTATGCCATCACCCACGACCCCGCCATCGTGCTGTTCCCCCTGTTCATGACGTACGTGATGTTTGGGATTGGCGAGGAAGTCCTGGTGAGGCTGAAAGTAAGGCGCGGCTCGAGGGAGCCGGTTCAGATTTTGCCGGCCTCGGCGGGGGCGGGTTCTTCCGGCGCCCTGCCGCCGGCGGCAGGCACGGGTATGGGCGGGGACTCCGGCTCGAAGAACGACGACCGCTTGTAATAGCCGAGCGCTTCCACCACCAGCACCTTCAACGCCGCCGCCACCGGCACCGCCAACAGCAGGCCAGGAAATCCCAGCAGCGTGGCAAATACCATCAGCGAAAGAATCACCCAAAGCGGGCTCAGCCCCACCTGGCCCCCTACAATATTCGGCGTAAGGACGTAACCCTCCAGCGACTGCGCCGCCACAAACGTCACCAGCACGCCGAGCGTATTCCACGCAGCCCCGTGCTCCAACAGCGCCAGCAGCGCCGCCGGAACTACCGCCACAACCGCCCCGATATACGGGACAAACGCCGCAAGACCTCCCACCAGCGCGATCGGAATCGCAAAAGGCACCTCGGCCACGCTGAACCCGACGCCATACAGCACCGACAGGATCAGGCATACTACAAGTTCGCCACGAAGGAAACTGTGTACCTGAAGGTCAATCTTGCCGACAATCTCGACTACACGCGGCCGCCACTGGCTCGGGATCAACTCTTTGGCCGCCGCAATGATCTTGTGGAAATCCTTCAGCAGATACCCCACCACAAAACAAAATACGGCCACGTTGCCCGCGAAAAACAGGAAGCCCACCACCCATCGCCAAATCGACGTAAACACGGCCGCCGCCGCGCTGCCCGCCGCGGAACCTACCGTAAAAAAGTTCTCCGCGTGCTGCCGCAAAAATCCGACCGCACTCTCTTTCACATACCGGCCCACGCGTTCGGCAATCACGGTGCGGGCGTCGAACTCCGTCTGATCCGGCTCCACCCACCCCACGTAGCGCACCATGTCGTCCAGCGGCAGGCGCTCCGCCACGTACTCCGCCCATTCTGAAAACCGGCCGCCGCCCGCAGCCTCCTGGGCCGGTTGCGTCAGCCGATCGGCCTGATTGACCAGATACGGCACCAGTACCACCGGCAAGGACGCAAGACCTACCACCGCCACAACCGCAATCCAGGCTATAGTTACGGGCCGCGGTATCCGGCGCCGCTCCAGGAAGTCCACCACCGGGTTCAGCACGTACGCCACCAGAAATGCGAAAAACAGCGTCACCAGCACCGCGCTCAGCGCATAACACACCAGCAGCACCAGGGCCACCAGACACAGCAGCCCCGCCGCCTGAACCCACCTGTTGCCAAACACCACGCTAACCATTGCGGCGCCCCTTTTTCCCCTTGCTTTCATTAATGCCTTATCCAGGCAATATCCCCTTGCTAAAAGCCTGGCGTTCGTTCTTCGTTTCAGGTGAGGTGGGTAACATGAAAGGCGCAGGTACAGTTGTCGTGGTCGCGTTGGTGTTGGCGATGTGCCGGCTCGGCGCGGCGGACACGCTTCAACTCGAAAAAGGCGACAACCTGTCCGGAAAACTGATCCGGTTCGCCGAGGGTGTGGTCCATTTCCGCACCAAAATGGCGGGGAATGTCATCATACCCATCGAGGAAGTTGGCCGGCTCGCCACGGACGAACCCGTTGTCGTCAAGAAAAAAGACGGCGCCACCCTCGAAGGCCCCATCAGCCTCGACCAAAAGCAGGTCATAATCGCCCAGGGCGAAAAATCCCGTTCGGTCCCCGTTGATCAAGTGGAAACCATTGAGCCTGCCCCGAAAAACCTTGCTCCCGCCGGGTCGCCGCTTCATCTATCCGCCGAAACCGGCCTTTTGTGGCGATCGGGAAACGAGGATTACACCGACCTTTTTGGCCGGCTCAGGCTCTCGACCACGCTCGACCCATACCTGTTTGACGCCGACCTGTTCCTCGAAAGAGCCGACGCCGACGAGTTTCCCCGCTGGCTCACCGCGTCAACACGCTTGCGCATCCACCCTGACAGACTCTGGCAGCCGGCGCTCGGGCTCGATTTCGAACGCGACACCGACAAGGCCCTGCTGTCCCGGGCTGGCCTCAATTTCGGCCTTGTCCGGGCTTTTCCCGACCTGGGCCTCGAAGCTGAAGCGGGCCTCCAGGCAGAAACCGCCCGGTGGCGTCACGAACCCTCGGACGACGGTCTCAACCTCCGCGTCGCACTCCGCTACACCCGCCAAATATTCGAAAACGGGGCTTTCACCAACTCGCTTTCGTTCACCCCCAGCCTCATCAACCCCGAGCGGCTCAGGGCACAATCCGAATCATCGCTGGCCTTCCCGTTTGCCCAGCGAATAAAACTCAAGCTCAACCTCCTTATCGACTACGAAGACTACCCTCAACTCCAAGACCTCCCCAAATGGCGAACCACCATCGGCGCAAGTTTCCTCTGGGATTTTTAGTCAGAGCAATAGCTCTTGTAGGCGCGGTCGTCTCGCCCGCGCCGTCC
>JAPLKX010000429.1 GCA_026387845.1 Candidatus Hydrogenedentota bacterium
TACATCAACGGGAGCCTCACACTGACCGGCCAAGGCAATGACCGCACCATGTACTACACCGGCCGCGGGGCCATTCTCGTCAATGGCAATGCCACCATCGATGCCAACCTGCTTACGCTCAACGCCGACGGCACCACCGCGCTCAGCTACCCCGCCGCCAACTGTTTCGGCGTCATGGCATCGGGCGACATGTCGGTGGGGGGCTCCTCGCAGTTGGACCTGATGGGAGGATTCTACGCCCAAGGCACGGTTACCAGTTCGTTCCAATCGACGACGATGGGTACGTTTGTGGGCAATTTCTTTAACATGGGGAATCAGGTGCCGGAAATCTACCAGGTGCCCGAGCTGGCGAGCAACCTGCCGCTGGGCATGATTGGCAACTACCCGATCATGTCTCTTGGCGTCGAGTCATGGAGAGAGTTGGGCATATGAGCGTGGGCGTGTTGAAATCGGCCCTGGCCGAAGTGTGGTACCTGGTCGTGGTTCTGGTGGTAATCTCGCTTGTGGTGGTCTATAAACTCGCAACGGCGGGGGGGGCGGCTCCGGTTGGGGAGAGGGCCGGGGCCGCCGTATCGAATGGCGTGGCCGCCCCGAATATGGCCGTCGCGCCCGTGCCGGCGCCGCGGTTATCCGAGGAGGACAAGGCGAAGGCGACTATCGCCGATTACCAAAAACGGTTCTCGGAAGACGCGCGCGGGAAAGATGCGCCCGCATTCCTGTTGGCGATGGGCAACCTCAACAAGCAGAAACTCAGGGATTTCAAGGAAGCCGCGCGGAACTACGAGTTGCTCATCAACGATTACCCGGACTGGGAGGGAATCGCGGGGGTGTACCCGCAACTGATGAGTTGCTACGAACAACTCAACGATCAGGAAAGCCTGCGGTGGCTCTACAAACAGATGATGGAGAAGTTCCCCCCCGAATCCAACGAATACGAATACGCCCAGACAAAACTGCAATGATTTCGGATTGACCTTGGGCGGCTGAACCGCTTTTCACGCAACGTTTGGCATCCAAAGCGGTAGCAAGCTGGCGCACTCCAAATAGGTGATATGCCCGTGGTCAGAGGCCGCGTTATTGATCTTTGACGGGCCATTCTTGTGAAGGTGTGCGGGCGGTTTCGATGAAGGATTTGAGTTTGCCCACGACCTTCGGGTGATCGGCGGCGAGGTCGATTGTCTCGCCCACGTCCTTTGACAGGTCGTAGAGTTCGAGCGGCTGATCGGGCTTGAGCCAGACCGCTTTCCAATCGCCGATCCGCGCGGCCCGTTTGAACCCGCCTTCGTGAAACTCCCAGTACAGCGGCTTGTGGTCGATGGGCGAGCCATCGAGCAGGTGCGTAGCGATCGATTGCCCGTCGATGCCTTCCGGTGCGCGATCCGGCACACCCGCCAGGGCCGACGCTGTCGGCAAGAAGTCCCAAAACGCCCAAACAGCCTCCGACACGCGCGGCGCAATCCGGCCCGGCCACCTCACCATCGCCGGTACGCGAATCCCGCCGTCGTACAGGTCGCGTTTGATCCCGCGCAACGGGCCGCTGCTTTTGAAAAACTCGGGCCGGGCGCCGCCTTCTTTGTGCGTGCCGTTGTCGCTGCTGAAAAAAACGACCGTGTCCTGGTCGATGCCGAGTTCGCGCAGTTTTTGCATTAGGCCGCCCACGTCGCGGTCGAGCCGCGAGATCATGGCGGCGTGGCCTTTCTGCGGGCCGGGCCAGTCTTCATTGGCGTAAGGGCCGTAGCCGGGCACTTCCATGCCGTTGCCGGTGGCCCGGCCGCCTTCGTTGTTGGCGTGGGGGACCGTGTAGGCGAGGTAGAGAAAAAATGGCCCGTCCTTGTGCTGCGCGACGTAGTCGAGCGCCTCCCGCGTGAACAGGTCGTGGCTGTACTGCGCCCTGCCGGTGCTGTAACCCGGCTGATCCTTGCTCTCGATGTTCCCCTCGAGCGGGACTTTCCCCTCGTTGCGCCACAAATATTCAGGATAGTAATTGTGGGCGTGCTGCTGGTTAAGGTAACCGAAGAAATAATCAAAGCCTTGCCGGTTCGGCACACCGGTCGTGCCGGGCTCGCCCAACCCCCACTTGCCGATCAGGGCGGTATCGTAGGCGGCCGACTTGAGCACCTCCGCCACCGTCGTGTCTTCCGGAAGCAGCGGGACGAGTTTGTTGCCCCGGATCCGGGCGTGGCCCGTGTGCTGGCCCGTCATCAGGCAGCAGCGCGACGGCGCGCACACCGTGCTGCCCGAGTAACATTGTGTGAACCGGATGCCTTCGCGGGCGAACGCGTCGAGGTTGGGCGTCTTGATTTTCTCCTGGCCATAACAGCCCAGGTCGCCATAGCCCAGGTCGTCAGCCAGAATGAAAATAATGTTGGGCGTCTTGGTTTGGGCGTGGGTGTGAGACGTGCCCCACAGGGCAGCTCCTGCAATTCCTGCCAGGCCCGTTTTGAACATGCTTCGTCGCGAGATCTTCTGAGTCATGGCGCTTTGGCTCCGGGTTTAGACGGCTATGATGCCGATTCTTGGGCGGGTTGTGCAAGGGGCGTGGACGTCGTGGACACTGTGGACATGGTGGACATTGTGGACTGCGCAGGCGAGACGCCCGCACCACAACCTCCTCCAGATCCCAGTCTCTTCTCTTCCTACAGTCTACAGCCTATTCTTCGACTTCGCCCTGCGGGTAGGAGCCGAGGATCTTTATCTCGTTGCAGTACTCGCCGACTTTTTCGAGCACGTTGGTCACGGCGGGTTCGGTGACATGGCCGAGCATGTCGATGAAAAACACGTACTCCCAGGCTTTCTTGCGCGACGGCCTCGACTCAATCCTGGTCAGGTTGACGTTGTTTTCATAGAACGGGAGCAGCAGGCTGTAAAGCGCGCCGGGCCGGTCTTTGACGCTGATGAGGATGGACGTTTTGTCTTTCCCGGTGGGCTTGGCGAGTTGGTGGCCGACCACGAAGAATCGCGTGTAATTGTTGGGGGAATCTTCGATTCGGGCGATGAGGATCTCGAGGTTGTATGTTTGTGCGGCGAGCGCGCTGGCGATGGCGGCGGTCCCTGGCTCGCCGTGGGCGATTCGGGCGGCCTCGGCGGTGCTCGATGTGTCGATGAGTTCAGCGTTGGGCAGGTTCGCCCTCAGCCAGTTCCTGCACTGCACAAACGCGTTGTCCTTCGAATAGACGCGCTTGATCTGGTCCATGGGGCAGTTGGCCAGGAGGTTCTGCGTAATCTGCAGCAGTACCTCGTTGACAATCTTGAGATCGGAATTGACGAACCGGTCCAGCGTGTCGTGGACGCCGCCCCCCATCGAACTCTCGACCGGCACCACCCCGTAATCGATCCGTTTCCGCTCGACTTCAGTGAAAATGTCGGACAGCGTGGCGAGGGGATGGTAATCGGCGGTCACGCCGAACACCCGCATCGCCGCCATGTGGCTGAACGTGTCCCGCGGCCCGAGAAACGCCACCGAGATCTTTTTTTCGAGCGCCCGGATGCTGCTCATGACCTCGCGGTATATGGCCTTGACCGCCTGCTCGGGCAGCGGCCCCTGGTTCTGTTTGCGCAACCGTTCAAAAACGGCTTTCTCGCGTTCGGGCACGTAAAAGGCCGCGTCGGTCGAGCGTTTGATCGCGCCGATCTCGACGGCGCACCGGGCGCGCTCGTTGAGCAGCGTGAGGATTTGCTCGTCGAGCGCGTCTATCTTTGCGCGAAGTTCTTCCAGGCTCACTTTTTCTTTCCCTCGATAATTTGCAACGGCGACTGGCTCACCATAAACATGGCCACCCGCCCCGAATCAAACCGGATCTTCGCGCGCAGCTTGTCGCCCGACCCAGTCGTGTACATCACGTAACCGCGCCCGAACTTCGGATGATGCACGGGCGTGCCCGTCTTCATCGCCCCTTCCGGCACGGCTTCCGGGGGCTGTCCGCCGGCGGGCCGCTTCGCCAGCGAGGGGCGCCCGGCCGGCGTCTCCCGCGGCTCTTTCCGGACGCGCTCCAACTGCCCGCCGATTTCGCGCACAAACCGCGAGTCGGCGCGATCCTCGCGGGTCCCGTGCATCATGCGCGACTGGGCCGCCGTCAGCGTCAGTTTCCTGCGGGCGCGCGTCATCGCCACGTAACACAGGCGCCGCTCTTCTTCAACCTCGCGCTCGGATTCCGCCGTCACGTGCGGCAGTAATCCTTCCTCCAACCCTATCAGGAACACCGTGTCGAACTCAAGCCCCTTGGCGCTGTGACAGGTCAGCAGCGTGACCGCACCTTCCCGCACGTTCAGTTCGTCCGCCTCGCTGTACAGCGCTAAATCCTGCAGGAACTCCGCCACACCGCCCGACTGCTGCCCGTCAAACTGCGTACACGCAGACAAAAACTCGTCCACCGTCTCGAGCCGGGTCCGGAAATCTTTTTCATCCGACTGCTGCAGGTATTCGCGGTACTTGGTCGTGTCCAAAATCAGATTGACAATATCGCGCACGGGCATCCGCTTGGTTTGATACGCCAGGTCGTCGATCAGATGGACAAACGCGAGCGCGGCGTCGCGCATCCGCGGGTTCAGCGTCTGGTCATGCTCGCTGTCGCGCAACACCTCGAGCAGCGGCTGGTTTCGCTCCCTGGCGTACTCCTCGAACCGTTCCATGGTGACGCCGCCGATTCCCCGCGGCGGCACGGCGATGATCCGCCGCAGCGACTCGTCGTCTGCCGGGTTCACCAGCAGGCGCATGTACCCGAGCAGGTCTTTGATTTCTTTCCTGCTGTAAAACCTCACGCCGCCTACCACGATGTAGTTCATCCCGCGCCGGCGCAGCGCCTCCTCGACCAGCCGCGACTGCCAGTTCGCTCTGTAAAGGACTGCCGCGTGCCCCGCGCCGTCCCCCAGTTTCTTCACCTCCTCGACGACCCACTCCGCCTCCTCTTCGGCGGACCCCGCCACGTAAAAGCGCACGGGCTCGCCGCCTTTGTGGTAGGTGTAGAGCGTCTTGCCGAGCCGGCGCCGGTTGTTCTTGACCAGTTCGTTGGCCGCAGAAAGGATGGGCGCGGTGCTCCGGTAGTTCTGTTCGAGCCGAATGACGCGGGCGTTCTCGAAATCGCGCTCGAAATCCAGGATGTTCTGGATATTGGCGCCGCGCCATGAGTAGATGCTCTGGTCCTCGTCGCCCACCACGAAGATGTTGCCGTGGCCATCGGTGAGCAGCCGGGCGATCTCGTACTGCGCCCGGTTGGTGTCCTGGTACTCGTCGACGAGGATATGCTTATACCGCCGCCGGTACTTATCGCGGGCGTCTTCGTGTTCGCGCAGCAGGCGCACGAGCAGCACCAGGAGGTCGTCGAAATCGAGCGCCGACGCACGCCGCAACGCGTCGTGGTACTGCCGCCACAACAGCCGCGCGGTCTCCTCGGCGTCGGTTTGCGGCGGCGCGGCCGAGTCGGGCTCGCCCAGATCTTGCTTTTGCCGGCTGATCCAGCTCAGGACGTCGCGCGGCGTCAGCTTGACGTGCGACGGCGGCAGGTCGCGAAGCAGCCGGCGCATCAGCGAGAGCTGGTCGGCCTCGTCGAAAACCGTGAACGATGACCCGTACCCGAGCCGCTCGATTTCCCGGCGCAGGACGTACAGCGCGAAGGCATGAAAGGTTCCCACCCACGACGCCAGCCGTTCCGTTCCCAGCCGGCCCATCACGCGCGCGATGACGCGCGTCCGCATCTCGTTGGCGGCCCGGTTGGTGAACGTCAGCGCGAGGATGTTGCGGGGGTCGACGCCGCGTTCCTCGATCAGCCACACGATCCGCTCGACGATGACGCGGGTCTTCCCGGTTCCCGCGCCCGCCAGGACGAGCGTCGGGCCGTCCGGAGAGGTTGCCGCAATGCGTTGTGCTTCGTTTAGTTCAATCATCTTTGAATTTTAACCACAAAAAGCGCATAAAGCACAGTGTCAAGCTATCGCATGGGCGAAAGAGCATAGGACCTATACGACGAATAGGACGTATAGGAGATCTTGAAACAATCAAGGTTCCGGCAGGTTTTTTTTCTCTACTTTGCCGTCCTTCGTAATTGCGCGATAGGCCTCGTTTGTCGCTACGAAACCGAAGTCGATCATTTTGCCTTCCGGGTTTCCGCGGCCTTCGACCGCAAGCTGCCGCGCGTTGACGTAATACTCGCCTTCGGATTTGCTCCACTCGACGATAATGCCGTCTCTGCGTTCGATGGCCGCCTCGACCTTTCCGGCGCGGGCGTAGAACCCGTATGCCGGCAGCACGTGGCCGTTGGCGAGCGGCCAGTCGTCCGCGCCGCGGTTTACCCAGACTTCGGCGCCGCCGGCGCGCGCGTTTTCCCACGTGATGTGCTGGCGGTGAATGTTGCCGCCGTCGAACTCGACGCCGCTCATCCGGCCCCCGGCCAGCACGCGCATCAGCCCGTCGAGCAGCCAATACTTGCGGACGCCGTCGCGGCTGAACGGCTCCGGCGTCATGCCGGGGTGGCCTGTGAGGACCTCGGTGCAGATGTAGTCGTCGCTGTAGATGCCGTGCGTGGGCGCGTCCAGCCCGCCGCGGTATCGCATGTCGTAGCCGGCGCCGTGCAGGGCGAACCGGTCGTGGTGCGCGAAATCGAGCCACGGGATTCGCTCGGAGTCCTTGCACTTGATGCGCCACACCGTCCACGGCGCGTCTTTTGGCGGGTCGGCGTCAACGCGGAGGTGGTTGGCTTGTGCGCCGTCGAGCGAGCCGATGAGCTGGTCGTGGCCGCTCTCGCTGATCTGCGGGGCGTTGTTGCCCAGCGTGCCGCGGATCCAGTTGAACGAGCCCGCCCACGCATCGCGGGTGGCGCGCCTGTCGATGAACCTGCCGTCGCGCGTCCAGGAGTCATAGGGGCCGATGGACGACCAGACGTCGATGAAGTAGGCTGTTGCGGCGGTGTTGTTGCGGATGAGCTTGGCGTTCTGCTCGAGCATCGGCCGGTAGGCGTCCGTCAGCCACCGGTACGCCTGAGCACCCCTGCTCTCGTTGAGCCACCCCCGGATCGGCTGGCCTTGCGGTGTGAACGAGATGTTGTCGTAGGAGAAACTTTCGGCATCGGGGTAGAGGTCGATGTAGTTGTCGTGCGGGGCAAACAGCACGCCGTTCTGCTTGCACACCTGGGCTAGCCGCTGGAATTCTTCCAGTGTGCCGAACTGCGGGTTGGGCGGCCAGATTTCGGGAAGCCTGTAGTCATACCCCCACCGCTGCCAGTTGTGCCACACCACCCCGCTGTTCGTCATGCCGTATTCAAACGATTTCGCCAGTTTCTCCGCTGAATCCGCGTAGTGGCCGCCCCACAGGTCGAACACGAACCGCCCCGCCAGCCGCGGCACGCCCGGGGCGGGTTTCAGCCCGTTGATGTCGCGCCAGACGCGGACCGCGTTCCAGACGTTGGGCGCCGGGATGAATGTCATGGTGAGGTCGAGCGCGGCGTGGAGCGTGTAGCGTTTGGACGGCGGGTCGACATGCAGGCGCGTTGGCGGCAAATCGACCGCCTGCACCATTCCGAATGCCGGGGCAAATTCAAAACCGACGAACGAGGTTGCCAACTGGTGTCCGTCAAAACCCAGGTCAAACGGCTCGGGCTCGACCAGCACGTTGCCCAAACCCGCGTACACGCGATCCGCCGGCGCCGTCCACGGTCCCGCCGACACATCTTCGAGGTACACCACTGACCACGGGATCGGCGCCGGCGCGTTTTCGAGTTTGAACGACGCCCGCAACGCCCGGCCCGCATCGACGTACAGGTGCACCACCAGATCGAACGGGCCGCGGTACGATGAGAATGTGTGGCGGTATGTCAGGCCGCTTTCCGACGGTTCCGCAACAGCCTGCGTCAGCGTGTTGAGCGCCGACGATTCCGCGAGCGTGTCGTCCAGCACCCGCGCCTCGAACCCGTCGAACGCGACCACGGCGTCGCCGTTCCAAAACGCGACCTGCGCGTCGAGCAGCCCGCGCCGGCCCGGCGTCACCCGCACCACGTACCGCCGGCCCTCGACTTCAATCGTGCCGAGTTCGACCGACGGCGCGGGAGTGGGGGCGGCGGGTTCTTTAATGGCGCCCGCGGTCACGGTTGGGTTGCCCCAGTACGATGCGTCGCAGGTTGTGTTGTTCTGCGGCCCCGGGTGCGATTCGAGTTGAAGCCGGATCGTCTGCCCCGCGAACCGCGACAGGTCGACCGCCACCTCTTCCCATTGCTTCGAGGCCGAGTGGCGCTCGAACAGGACCTCGCCCAACTGGCCGTCCGGCGCATCAAACGCCGTTACGCGCACCCGGAACGTCACGCCGTCGCTGAGGCCTTCGGCCTCGGAACTGTCGCGGATGGCGGTTGCGGCGGTGAACCGGGCCGGCTCGCCCGCCGGCAGCCGCAGCCCGAACTCGACCAGCGCCGTTCCGGCAAGGCCGTTGTACCACGGCGGGTGGATACCGATCGCGTCGCGCGAATCCGGCCGCTGCACAATCACGCCGGGCGACACCGCGGCCCGTGTTCGTTCTTCGCTTCCTTCCCAGCCCGCAGGCAACACGACGGGCGCCTCGCCGTTTACCTGGACCACGGTGCGCCGGATCGGCATCCGCGCCACCGAAAGTGGATGCCCCGGCGTTACGTCAAGCGGACGCCACTGCGCGCCGGATTGATATTGTGCCGACCAGCTCGTCAAAGCTCCGACGATGGCGATGGGATGCGCCGCGAGGCGCGCGCCGCCCGACTCAAATTCAACGTAGGCGTGAATCGGGTATAGGGCGTTGTAGGCGGCTGCGCCCGGCGTCACCTTGAACTCGACCGGCGTCTCCGCCCCGGCGTCGCAGCGCCACTCCGCCGATGCCGGCTCAACGCTCCACGGGTCGATCACCCGCAGCCGCACCGTCCCGCTCAGCGGTTCCTGGGCGGTATTTTTGATGACGACCCGCACCGGCGCCGGATCGTTCAGCGCGGTCACTGTCGCCGGCGCCTCGATCCGCGCCTGAACCGGCCCCGCGGAATCCTCCGGCGGGTTGAAGCCAAATGCGATTAAAAGTGCGACAATAGCAGCCACGGCCAGTTTCTCCGAGGAAAGCAGAGCAAGTCCCTGCTTCGGCGAAGCAGGGCTAATTGGGGCATGATACGCAATCTGCCGCAGGAAAAACAGTGGCTGCAGGCTCAGAGAATAGTGGACTTCGTGGACACTGTGGACAAAGTGGACAGAGTGGACGTGAGATGCGGAGAAGTAGCCTGAAAAATGCGCGGTAAGAAGCGCGGCCGGAGGCGTCAACGCAATGGTCCACAATGTCCACTGTGTCCACAACGTCCATGGGCGTGTTAAACTAGCCCCTGCAAAAACGGAGAAACGCCCATGCGAGCCAAACCCGCCTTCCTGCTGTCCGCCCTGATGCTTTTGGTTTTATCGCTGCCCGCGTTTGCGGCAAAACCCGCGCCCGCGATAGTGGTCTCCAACGACGGCTCGTTTTGCGAGCGCTTGGCGGGGCGCGAAGTCCGCCGCTACGTCTACGTGCGCACGGGCGGCCTGCTCGACATCCTCGATGCGCTGCCGGCGGCTGGCGACGCGATTGTCGTCTCGACCGCCGCGGATGGGCTCGACGCGCAGGCGTACGCGCTATCCACGCGTGAAGAGGGCAAGCGGCGCGTGCTCCAGATCACCGGCGGCAGCGAAGCCGCCACGCTCTACGGGGCTTACCGATTCGCGGAAATCCTCGGCGTGCGGTTTTACATGCACGGCGACGTCGTCCCCGACGAGCGCATCAAGTTCGAGATCCCCGTCGTCAACGAGAAGGCCAAGCCGCTGTTCGATCTGCGCGGCATTCAGCCGTTCCACGATTTCCCCGAAGGGCCCGACTGGTGGAACACCGACCAATACAAGGCCATCCTGTCGCAGCTTCCGAAAATGCGCATGAACTTCTTCGGGCTCCACACGTATCCCGAAGATCGCCCCGCGGCCGAGCCCACAGTTTGGATCGGCATGCCGGAGCACAGCAACCCGGACGGCTCCGTGAATGCGTCTTACCCGGCCCTGTATTACAACACGGCGATGACGGCGGGGTGGGGTTTCATTGCGAAGAAGACCAGCGACTACAACATGGGCGCCGCGGCATTGTACGACCGGGACGGCTACGGCAGCGACGTTATGCGCGGGTTCGAGCCGCGGGCCGAAACTGACCCCGACGCCAACGCCCTGTTCGACCGGGCCGGCGCGATGTTCCGCGAGGCATTCGACCACGCCCGCGCGCTTGGCATCAAGACGTGCGTCGGCACCGAGACGCCGCTAGTGGCGCCGCGGCGCGTGCAGGCCAGGGAGCGTGTGCTTT
>JAPLKX010000119.1 GCA_026387845.1 Candidatus Hydrogenedentota bacterium
CCATCCGCACCGCCCGCGCGATCTGTTCCACAAACACGTACAGAATGTCATGCGCCCGCCGTTCCGCCGACACCGCCTTCAAAATGCTCAGCACGCTGAACAGATCGTCTTTGTCCATCGCCACGTCGCGGTGCCGCAACGTCAACTGGCGCGCCAGCAACGCCATCAGACGCGTCGAACACGCCAGCGTCGTCTCTCCGGCCCCCTCGACGGCTTCCGGCAACCCGAACGCTTCCGGCAGGCCCGCCTGCTCCAGCAGGTACTGCGCAATCTTCACCGTATGATCCCGCTGCGGGCTCCAAAAACCATGGAAACCCGCCGGACCCTGCTCGCAAACCAGACCAAAGCTCAGCCGCGACGACACCACCACCACAAACAGATCGTTGTCGCTGATCGCGTCGCCGTACGAACTCGACACCACATTCTCGCAACCCGCCCACGCGTCCGGCGCAGGACCGTAAACCACCACACGCTCCGACGCCACACGCGCGCCGTCCACCGCATCCACCTGCATCGCCGTCTGCGAATCCACAAACAACAAAAGTCGCTCCCCACCGTCGTTCACCGCCGTGCGCGCTATCTCGCTCGCGATCAAATAAAACAGCGCAAAATCTTCCACCGGCACCAGCGCATCGACCGGCTGCGATTCCGCCCGCGCAACGTCCTGAAGGCGTGATACCAAAGATTCCGTGTTCTCAGCGGCCAACCGTCTTCTCCCCCGTAGCGCAAGCCCCGCGCCTGCACTTCTTTGATTGCCCTATTGTGGTGCAGGCGTCCCGCCTGCATTTCCCTGTTGTGGTGCGGGCGTCTCGCCTGCACTTGCTGCAGCCACAGCCGCCGCCGGCTCGTTGCCCGAATACGACTCCACAATCTCAACCGGCGTCGCACGCACCACCAGATCGTACAACCCCTCGATATCCGCCGGCAACAACCGCACACAACCATTCGACGAATAAAGGCCAACCGTTTCCGGCCGGATCGTCCCGTGGATGCCTAGATCCCCTGGCAACCCTTGCTGGTCGGGCACCAGCGGCATCCACCGCGTTCCCAACTCGTTCCTCGGGTCCCCGAACGGGATCAGCCCCTCTCCCGGCTTATTCCACGCCGGATTCTTTTCCTTGTTGCCGATCTTGTATGTCCCCAGCGTGGTTTCGTGGCCGGGTTTTCCGAGGCCAACCTTATACTGCTTGAAAATCCCCTCTTTGTCCAGCAGAAACACCCGGCATTTCGACCGCTCGATGATGATTCGGAAGTCTTTTGGCGTGTACTTGAGTTGCTGGTTCAGGTTAAGCACCGTTTCCTCGGTGATCCCGTTTGCACGCATCAACAGCCCCTGCGTCGTGTTCAGGCTGTTGCCGATGCTCGTGATGCTGTCACCCCGCTGGACGGCCGCATCCTCCACCGCCTTTCGATACAAATCCCGCGCACCAAACAGGTCCTTTTCCCGCTCCGCCTTCCGGCCAAGGCCCGTCAACGCCGGCGCGCGAAGTTCACCTGGCGCACTGTTCCGCACCTCCTCGAAAACGCCCCCCGCCTCCACAAGTTTTCCCCCCTCCTCCAACGCCCGGCCATACGCCACCGCCACTCGCGCATAATCCGGGCTCGCGCCAAACCGCTTCACCCCAGCCTCCAACAACGCCAGGTTGTCACCCGATTTTCCCTCGATACCGTTCAATTTCGCCAGAAGCACCGTCGCCTGCGGCCCCGTGATCAAGTCCCGCCCTTCCGCCAGCGGCTCCAACTCCTTCCGCGCCTCCGCCAGATTCCCCTGGTTATACAATTCCTGCGCCTTCGCCAGGCTTTCCAACCCCGCACCCGAACTCTTCAGGCTCAGTGCGCCCAGGTTCACGTAGTCCTTCAGGTAACTCGCCCCTACCACCGCGCCCCCTAGCAATACCACACCCACCAGGATCTTCGTTAAACTCACTTCTTTCGATTTCTTTTTTCTTAACATCTAAATGCGCGACTCTCCAATCCGTTCTAGATCCAGCAACATTTCCGCAACCGACTGATAACGGTTCTCCGGCTTCCGGCGAAGCGCCTTCAGCACGATCTTGTCTAGCGCCGGCGGAACCTTCGGATTGTGTTTCGACGGCGGCTCAAACCGGTACTTGCTGCTGCGCAATTGCCACAGGATTTCCTTGCCTTCCTTCGCCGTGCACGCGTGACGCCCCGTCAGAAGCTCGTACGCCGTCAGCCCAAACGAGAATATGTCCGACCGCGCATCAAGGCTCTTCTTGTTCAACTGTTCCGGCGACATATACTTCCGCGTCCCGCCACCTTCCTTGTCCCAGAACGACCGCCAACCCGTCGTAACCTTCGACAACCCGAAGTCCACGATCTTCACGTTCTGCAGGTCCCGCGTCAACAAGAAATTCTCCGGCTTGATGTCCCGGTGCACG
>JAPLKX010000455.1 GCA_026387845.1 Candidatus Hydrogenedentota bacterium
TGGTGACCGCGCGCCAGCGGTCCGACGTCAAGCGCAAGGCGATGCAACTGGCGGCGGCGGGGCTGGTGGTGCTGGCCGGGCTCGGCATCCTCTACGGCCAGGCCGCACAGCAGCGGCGGGCCTATCTGCGCGATTTGCGCAACCAGATCAGCAAGATCGAGCCCGCCGCACAGCAGATCGCATCCAAACAAAAACAGTTGCGCATCCTACAGACCCAGGTCGAGCGAAGCGGAAGCGTCGTCGAACTCATGGCCGCGCTCGTCGACCTGTTCCCGCCCGCCGGCATGAACATTTCCCGGCTCGTCTACACCCGCGAGAGTGGCCTCGAGATCTATGGACGCGCCGAAAACCTCACCCAGGTCGAGCGGCTCGCACAGGACCTCATCGACGTCGGCAAGGCGTCCCTGGCCCAGTTCGCGCGGGCCGAGCAGGCCTACGAACACAAGGTACTGGAGCGCAACATCGAAGTGCTCGACTACAAGATCGTCGTCCCGTTCCAGAAGGAGAAGGGAGAGGCGCAAACCGAAGAAAACGTAGAGGAATTTGATTCCGGTGAATAATCTGTGGTCAAAACTGGCGCCCCGTGAACGAAGGCTCGCTGTCGGAGTCGTTGCCGCGCTCCTGTTTCTCCTGGTCACCACAACCGCCGTGCGGTCCGTCAAGGGCCTCAACGAACTCGACGACACCATCAACCGCTTCGAGTCCGACCTGCGGATGTACACCGAACTCGAGGCGCGCCGCGTCAACGTCCAACAGGCCTACTCGGTCGTCGCCCAGCAGCACTCCAGCGAGTGGACCGAGGCCGAGATCCACAACCGGCTCCGCCAGGAAATCTACCGGCTCGCCCGCACCAATCCCGACGCGCCCGCCGACACTCAGCAGGAAAACCTCATCGAGATCCCCACGCTGCGCCAGGGCGTGCTCCGCAACAGCGGCCAGGGCTACCGCGAGTACCGGCTCAACGTCAACATCCCGCTCACCACGCTGCCGGCTCTCATCGAATTCCTGATCCGGCTGCAATCCAGCCCGCAATCGCTGCGCGTCGACGGCCTCGAGATCGCGCGCGCGCCACAGGCTACAACCGTCAGCGCACGCCTCGACGTCACACGCACCGTCGTCGACGGCGTCGAAGGCGAACCCGAACCCCCCGCCCCACAACAAGCCGAAACCTGGGACGGCGCCACCATCGACCTCTGGAAAGCCGACGGCTGCGACATCGCGCTCTCACCCGACATGAACGGAATCACCGCCACCGGCGGCTGCCTAAAAGCCGTGGCAACCGCCCCCGGCGGGTCGTTCGGCATGGCCGCCGACCTCGGCGAGCCGGGTACGTACGAGGTCGAGATCGACGCCATGGCCACCGGGCCCGCCCGCCTCGAGGTCAAAGACGAAACCACCGGCCAGATCTTCGACGGCGGCGCCGATATCGCCGGCGACAGCCTCGCATACCACTACAAGCTGCGGTTCCAAGTCGCCCCCACCGAGGAAGGCGCGCCCGTCAGAATCGCCGTGCCGCACGTCACCATCACCGACGCCGGCACTCAGGTATTTGTTGACCTCGTCACGCTCAGAAAGGTTTCAGGGTAGCCCATGGAACGCAGACAACTC